>JAPOON010000817.1 GCA_026713405.1 Gammaproteobacteria bacterium | reverse complement strand
TAACCGAGTTCCTCGGCTCGAACTATGTAGTCGATGTCGCCGATGTGCGAGGCGACGCAGATTCCGAGATCCATGGCGTGCCGCTCCTGGGGTGCCGTCGCTGACTGACGCAACCGCACTACGGTGCCTTGTCAGACAATCGCGGGCAAGGGGGCAGCGTTCCGGAACTCGGTCCGCGAACGCTACTGCAAGCACTTCGAGGATACCCACGCGCGCTGCCTGCCCGAATGGGCTCACACAGCCGGGCAGCCGATGTTGCCGTTCAGGCCGAATCGCAGGCCAACTTGCGCCGCCGTTGCGACAGCCGTTGATCAGTGATGCCGGTCAGTCCGGACCCACCATGCCCGCGTAGTCGATTCGGCCGTGACGGTCGAGAGCCTCGCCGCATTCCGGCATCGGGTACTTCAGCCCGGTGGCGCAGTTGAACAGCACCACGTGGTCGTGCCGGCCGATGCGCCCTTCATCGAGGGATTTCAGATACGCCGCATGGGTGGCGGCGCCCTCCGGACAAAGCAGCAGGCCCTCCTGGGACGCGACTTCCTCCCGCGCACCCTCGATGGCGTCGTCCGTCACCGAGATGGCGAAACCGCCGCTCTCGCGCACCGCATCGAGAATCAGGAAGTCGCCGATGGCCGCCGGTACGCGGATGCCCGCGGCCACCGTGGCGGCATCGCGCCAGGGCTCGGCCCGCTCGCGGCCCTCCTCGAAGGCCTTGACGATCGGGGCGCAGCCTTCCGCCTGCTCCGCCACCATGCGCGGCCTGTCCCGCCCCAGCCAGCCAAGCTGCTCCAGTTCGTCGAACGCCTTCCACATGCCGATTAGCCCGGTGCCGCCGCCGGTGGGGTAGAAGATGACATCCGGGACGGCCCAACCGAGCTGCTCGGCGAGTTCCAGGCCCATGGTCTTCTTGCCCTCGATGCGGTAGGGCTCCTTGAGCGTCGAGAAATCGAACCAGCCGGCCGCCGCCCTGCCGTCGCCGACCAGTTTTCCGCAGTCGTTGATGAAGCCGTTCACCCGGTAGACCCGGGCGCCCTGCAGGCCGGTCTCGGCGATATTGATCTCCGGGGTGTCCTCCGGGCAGAAAACGTGGCTTTCCATGCCCGCCCGGGTGGCATAGGCGCTGAGCGCGGCGCCGGCGTTGCCGTTGGTGGGCATCGCCACCCGTTGCACGCCCAGTTCTTTCGCCATGCTGATGGCGACGGTGATGCCCCTGGCCTTGAAGGACCCCGTTGGAAGCCGGCCTTCATCCTTGACGTCGATGCGCCCGGCGCCAAGACGCCTGGAAATCGTGCCCAGGGAAATCAGCGGTGTCGTGACCTCGCCCAGCGAGACGATGTTCTCCGCGCGCGTAACGGGCAGCATTTCACGGTAGCGCCACAGGTCCGCCGCCCGGCCCGCGAGTTGCTCCCTGGTGAACGCCGCGGCCATGCGCTCGAGGTCGTAGCGGACCAGCAACGGGAAGCCGGCGTTCGAGAGATTGTGCAACCGGCCCGCCGCATGGCGTTCGCCGGTTTTCGAGCACTCGAGGTGGCTGACGAACGTCGGCCTGTCGCCGGCGGTGTTGTCGTGCTGGCTCATGGCGGACTTCCTGGTTGTAACGTTCCGGCAAGCTGTGAAGAGACGGCGGCGAGGGGCTCGGCGGCGGGGACGCCGACAGTGCGGATCATGGCCCCCCGTCCTCCGGATTGTCCCGGCGGGCGGCCGCAATGGCCCCGGCAAGAATCTCCGCGATCAGGCTGCACTCGTCATCCGTCAGCGACAGGGGTATGCGCATGTCGCACAGTCCCCGCAGCATGTCGTCGGTCGCATCGAGCGATGGCGGCTCCGCGTAGCGCCAATGTTCGTACGTCGCGGTAAATCCCCGGGGTTCGGGATC
>JAPOON010000816.1 GCA_026713405.1 Gammaproteobacteria bacterium | reverse complement strand
GCAGACGGACAACGGCGTGATCGTCCGGATGGCCCTGTTCGCGCTGGTACTCGATGTCGCCGGCGACGTGCACGATCATTCGCAGCCCGTCACCTGGTTCACCGCGAAACGGACGCCGGGTTCCGGTTGAGGAGACGGGCTCGTATGGATCACTTTTCCGCATTGGCTTTCCAAGCGCCGAGCGGGCGCGAGGTACGGTCCTCCTGCACGCTAAGCGAGCGCGCTGTCGGTGGATTCTTAGCGCGCTGAAGTGCTTTAAAGGTGCTGGAGGCCCGCACCTCACACCCGCTCTCAACGTACAGCCGACCGTTGTTCCCCGCGCTTTAGCGCGCCGCGTCAGTCCCCGGCGCGCCGGGGTGGAAACTTTCATGAGAACGACCGCCGTCATCCTGTGTACCTGTGTGCTGTTGTCCTCCAGCGTTGCCGCTCAAGACCGGCAGCTTCTGTGGGGCGATACGCACGTGCACACCACCTATTCTTTCGATGCGTTTCTCAACAACAATCTCACCGCCGATCCGGATACGGCTTACCGGTTCGCCAAGGGCCAGCCGGTAATCCATCCGTATCACCGGGCGCGCATGCAACTGGCGACGCCGCTGGACTTCCTGGTCGTCTCGGATCATGCCGAGTTCCTGGGCCGGATGCGCGACATCTATCACAACGGATTGCAGGAGGAGGACGCGGGGCTCTGGGACAGCATCGTCAACTGGTACACCACCCGCACCCTGCGCGAGGCGATCGATGCGCAGGAAGCCGTGGCGCTGTTCCGCCAGGTGCTGCCGCAAAGCGCCGACCCCCGTGAAGCTGCGAGTGCGCCGAGGGACTTCTCCGCAAGCCCCATACCGCTCGACCTGGAGGTGGCGCGGTCCGCCTGGGCGGACATCGTGGCCACCGCGGAGGCGCACTACGAGCCCGGCGGCTTCACCGCTCTGCTGGGCTGGGAGTGGAGCCCCATTCCCGGTGGCGCCAACCTGCACCGGATCGTGGTCACCGATGCCGGGGAAGACCAGGCGCGATCCTTCCAGCCGTTTTCCTCCCTGGAAAGCCCCTATCCCGAAGACCTCTGGCAATGGCTCGGGACGACAAGCGAGGCCACGGGGGCCCGTTTCGTGGCCATACCCCACAACTCCAATATTTCCAAGGGCTTCATGTTCCCTGAAACGACGTTGCGCGGCGAGCCCGTCGATGCCGACTACGCCTCCAGGCGGATGCGCTGGGAAAAGATCGTGGAAGTCACCCAGACCAAGGGAGATTCCGAGGCGCATTTTCTGCTGTCGCCCGAGGATGAGTTCGCAGGTTTCGAAGAGTACCCGTTCTACATTCAGCGGGACGCGGAAGAATACGTGCCGCGCCCGGGCGACTATGTGCGCTCCGCGCTCAAGGTCGGCCTCGAACTGGGTGCGGGGGTCGGCGTCAACCCGTACCAGTTCGGCATGATCGGCTCCACCGATTCCCACTCCGGCCTCTCCACCGCCGACGAGAACAATTTCGGCGGCAAGATGGCGACGGATTCGATCCCGGAAATGAAGGCAATGCCGGTCATTGCGGGTGCCGTGCAGGGCTGGAGCATGTCTGCTTCCGGGCTGGCGGCCGTTTGGGCCGACGAGAACCCCCGGGAATCAATCGTCGATGCCATGCAGCGGCGGGAGACCTATGCGACAACGGGGCCGCGCATGAGGATCCGTTTCTTCGGCGGCTGGGACTATGTGGATGCCGATCTGGAGGCGGCGGATATCGCTGCGGCCGCGTATGCCCGTGGCGTGCCGATGGGAGGCGAGCTGTCGCTGCCCGGGGAACGGGGTGCCGGCAGCGATGCGGCAGTCGCGAATTCCGCCGCAACGTCCGGGGAGTCGGATTCCGGGAGTATGCCCGTGGATGGAGCTGGCCCGGCGTTCCTCGTGGTGGCACACAAGGACCCGTTGGGTGCGAACCTCGACCGCGTGCAGGTCGTCAAGGGCTGGCTCGATGACAACGGTACGGCACAGGAACGGGTAATCGATGTGGTTTGGGCCGGTGACCGCGAGCCGGGTGACGACGGCAAGCTGCCACCCGTGGGCAACTCCGTGGACCTGACATCGGCCCGCTACAGCAACAGCATAGGGGCTGCGGAACTCGCGGCGGTATGGCGCGACCCGGCCTTCGATGCGGCGCAGGCGGCGTTCTACTATGTTCGCGTCATCGAGATCCCGACCCCCCGCCACGCGCAATATGATGCCGTCGCGCTCGGGATGGAGGCGCCAAACTACGGCCCGTCGGTCATTCAGGAACGGGCCTACACATCGCCGATCTGGTACCGGCCCTTTTCGCCGCCGTTGGACCCAGTGGCGGAGGCATCCGCTGAATCCGACCCGGAGTCCTGAATTTGTCCGACACGGCGGAAGCAAACCTGCGGATTGCCACTCCTGCGATGCATGTGGGGGTGCCGGAGGGCAGCGCCACCGGAGTGAGGACCCCGGCGCACCGGTCGGTCAGATTTCCCGCAGGACGGGCGGTTCGCCGGTCGAGCCACGGGTAATGCCTGCCTTGCGGGCGTGGCGGCCGGAAATGTGGCGGAATTTCTTCGACAGCTCCGGCCCGGCGGCGCTCAGCCCGCCGTCGACCAACAGCGCTTCTCCGGTAACGAACTCCGCGTCTTCGCTGGCCAGGAACAGGGCTGCGCCGGCGATGTGTTCGCCGCGTCCGAAGTCCGGCCAGGGCTGTGAAGACGCAAACGCCGCCCGGGTGGACTCCGGCCGTCCCTGTTCCGCCAGCGGCGTGGCGATGAAGCCGGGACAGATGGCGTTGACCCGGATGCGCTCCGACGCCAGTTCCACCGCCGCGCCCTTGGTCAGGTTGATGACGGCCGCCTTGGCCGCCGAGTAGGCGATGGGCCCGCCGTCGCCGCTCAGCCCGGCGACGGAGGCGGTGTTGATGATTGAGCCGCCGCGGCCCTGTTGCCGCATGACTCGAACGGCGTGCTTGATGCCGAGAAAGACGCCCTTGACCAGCACGTCGAAGGTGTAGTCCCAGTCTTCGACACGGGTCTCGGTCAGCGGACCGATGGCGCCGCCAACACCGGCGTTGTTGAACACGATGTCCAGATGGCCGAAATCCTCTACGGCGCTGTCGATCATGTTTTCCACGTCGGATTCCACGGCAACGTCGGCCCGGACGAACCGGGAGCGCTCGCCAAACCCCTGATCGGCCGCGTCGCTCAGGGCGGCGGCGCCGGTCTCCGTGTTGTAATCGGCCATGACGACGCTTGCACCCTCGGCCAGAAAACGCATGGCGGTCGCCTTGCCCATGCCGCTGGCGGCGCCGGTGATGACCGCCACTCTGTCACGTAAGCGCATCGTGCCTCCTATTCCCAAGTCCGCCGATTCTAGCCCGACCTATTCGTGACTGGACGTAGCGAGGCTTGCAAGAGTAGTGAAAGCGCTGGGTGCACGGACCAGAGCGCGCGCAGGCGTGCTTGATAGCACGTTGAGCACGTGGCGGGGGGACGCCCCGTGGTTTCGCCTCTATTTACT
>JAPOON010000815.1 GCA_026713405.1 Gammaproteobacteria bacterium | reverse complement strand
GAGGCCCGGCCAGCCGCACCTGTTCGCGAATGAGCGTAGCGAGGTTGGCAAGAGTAGTGAAAACGCAGGGTGGCGCGGAGGCGTGCTTTGGCACGTTGAGCGTGCGCAGCCCCATTTAGCGACATGCAGGCCACCCCCCCGCTCATGCCATGCCCGCAGCGGCTGGCGCTGTCCGGAGAATGGCTGGCCCCGGCCCGATTGCGGGGCGGCGCCGATGCGGACCCGCGCCTTCTGCGGGCCCTGGAGCGCCTGAATGCACAGATCGGTCCCTCGCACCGCGAAACCCTTGACGTCAGGTTCAAGCTAGACCGACCCAGGCCCGGCGTGCCCGTACCGGGCGACGATGAGAATTTCAGGCTCGACATTGCGGTCGATGGCGCCACGGTGTCCGCTAACGGCACCTGGGGAGCGTTGCACGCACTGACCACGCTGGCGCAACTCGCCGACTCCGCCGGACGGTTGCCCGTCGGGCACATCGAGGACGCGCCCCGATATTCCTGGCGCGGGCTCATGCTGGATCCGGTCCGTCACTTCCTCGGCGCGCGGGCTCTGTACGACGTTGTCGATGTCATGGCGTTCTACCGGCTGAACGTCCTGCACCTGCACCTGAGCGACGACCAGGGGTTCCGCATGCCGAGCGATGCCTTCCCGAAACTCCCCAGCCGGGAGCACTACAACCGGAGACAGCTCGGGGAGCTGGTACAACGGGCGGCCGACCGGGGAATTCGGGTCGTGCCGGAACTCGACATGCCCGGGCACGTCACGAGCTGGCTGGCGGCCTATCCGGAGTGGGCTCCGGCCCGGAGCGAGGAGCCGGGCGGCGGAACCGGAACGGGTGCGGGGGACGAGGCGGGTGCTTTCCAACCGATTGCCGCGAGCAAACGGTTCGGGCCGCATCCGGCGGTGCTCAACGTGGCGGACGAAGCGGTCTACGGGGCAATCGACGATCTCTTCGGGGAGTTGGCCGACATCTTTCCCGACCCATACGTCCATATCGGTGGCGACGAGGTGCTCCCCGGGTGGTGGATGGAGAGCGGGGAAGTACGCTCGTACATGGAACGGCGCGGGCTCGCCGATGCGGTTGCCCTGCAGGCACACTTCAACGGCAGGGTGGCGGAGATCGCGGGCCGTCACGGCAAGCGGTTGATCGGCTGGGACGAGGTGCTGAACGGCGGTGCGCCGGCGGGCATGACGGTTCAGGCCTGGCGCGGCGCCACGGCCCGGGACCGGGCGATGGCGGCGGGCCACCCGTGTATCGAGTCGTCCGGCTACTATCTCGACCTCTTCTTTCCCGCGGATGTCCACCACGGCTGGGATCCCGGGGCGCCTTTGGCCAAACTGCTCGCACGGGAGGATGCGCTGACCGAAGACGCGCGCTTCGAGCATGTGGCGGAGGGCATGCAATGGACCCGGACCTGGCGTGAAACCGCCCCGCGGGTCGCCGCCGGAAATCGGCAGGTTCCCGGAGATGCCGACGAACGGGCGGCTTCAGGCTCGAACGACTCAGACCCGGCTGCGGTTCCGGGACGGACCCGGGCAGGAACCCTGCCAGGCTGCGCGTTGGCGGGACAGGTGCTCGGCGGCGAGGCCTGCCTCTGGTCGGAGCTGGTGGACGAACGGCTGTTGCCGGTGCGCCTGTGGTCCCGGATGCCGGTGATTGCCGAGCGGTTGTGGTCTGTCGAAATACCGCGGGGCGACATCGTTGAACGCCTCGAAGCGTCTCTCGACCGGCTAGGCGGCACCGGCCTCGTGGACGTGAAGCGCGCAAGCCGCCGGCTTCTAGCGGAGTCTGGTGTGGCCGATACTCAACTCGATGCGGTGGAGTTGCTGGAACCCGTCAAGTGGTATGCGCGCCTGCTCGGCGAACAGGTTCTGAAAGCCCGTATCGAAGGCAACGAGATACCGACGCCCCGGCCCTATGATGTGGATACGCCACTGAATCGCCCGGTGGATGCGCTGCTGCCGGAGAGCTTTGCCGCGCAGCGGTTCGCGCGGTTGCTCGAGAGCGGCGGCGAACCCTTGCGCGACGAGTGCCAACGGTTGTTGGCGATCTGCCGTTCCGAAAATGTCCTGCCCGAACTCGATGCGCCGATG
>JAPOON010000814.1 GCA_026713405.1 Gammaproteobacteria bacterium | reverse complement strand
CGAGGACTGTCACATGGCAAGCGGCCGCGGCAATTTCTTCAAGGCGCCGCCCCTGGCCGGCAGCGCCGTGGTGCAGGCGCCGTCGCCTCTCTCGCTTATCAACATCGTCCTTTATGGCGCCGACGTGCCGGACGACGTTGCGCCCCCATATCGGCTCTGGGAAGACATGATTCCCTACCGGGACAAGCTCAGCGATTCAGAAATCGCTGCACTCGGCAATTATCTCAGGAGCGCCTGGGGCAACCAGGGAGGTCCGGTCACCGCGGAGGACGCGGCGCGGCAACGGTAAGCAGGACCCAAAAGCGTCGGGAAGCAAAGACGATTGCGCGTTTATCGGCATGTTTGTCCGCCAGCGTGCACAAGTGGCGGACGCGCGAGATCCGTTCCTCGGCGGTTCGGTCAGATCGATAGTGCCTTCCTGATGTAAAGGCTGGTCCGGTTTACTGTTTCTTCGATTCGCCCAAGTGTGTCATGCGGTTGTAGGGGCCGTCCGTCGTCCGGCCAGTTGCTTGAGGATCTCGGCATGCCGCTCCCGGGTCAGCCGGTAATGGGTGTAGCACCAGACGGAAACCAGGCCGAACGCCGCGACGACCGGGCCGTAGACCAGGCCCAGGTCGACGATGGTCTCGGTGGGGACATCCGCTGCGGTCCGGATATGGGCGCCGCGCGGCCAGGAGATCAGGTCGAGGGCGACGCCGGCCACCACGTTGCCGAGGCCGGAGGTGGTCTTGGCCGAGAAGGAGACGGCGGCAAAGAAGGTGCCTTCCCGGCGCCGGCCGGTCTCGAACTCGTGCTCGTCGACGATGTCGGCGACCATGGAGCCGAAGGCGATGTAGGCCTGTACCGTGCAGGCGCCCTGCACCAGCCGTATGGCGATGAGCAGCGCGATCAGCAGCGGGTCGCCGTTCTCCGGGAACCAGTCCATGAGCCGCGCCACGATGGGTGTGCACTGCAGCAACGGCCAGGAAGAGGCGCCGAAGATCAAACCCGCCTTCTTGCCGAAGCGGCTGAACAACGGTGCGGAAAAGAACGAACCCAGCATTGCACCGAGCGGATAGGCGAGCAGCACGAGCAGAACTCCCGTGCGGTCGAGTTCCCAGAAATAGGTGAACACGTAGAGGTCGAGGCCGGCGTTGACACCCACCGCCGCGAAAATGATGAGCACGCCCAGGAACAGCCAGCGGAACGAGCGGCTCCGCGAGGCAGCCCGGATGTCGTGGACAACCCGCCCGAGCACCTGCCCGAGACCGGGCCGGGGTTCCTCCGGCGGCGCAGGCAGGAATGGAATGACCGACCGGGTGCCCCAGGCGCTCCAGAAGATGGTGATGCCCATCAGCGCCGACAGCAGGAGTGCGAACGGCGCGTAGGCCGCCGCGTTCAACTGCCCGTTCTCGAACTCCGGCGTTGGCGTGAAGAAGATCAGGAAGGCCGCGGCGAAGGTGAACAGCAGGCCGAGGTTGCTGAAGAACATGCGGAAGCCGACGAGCTTCGAGCGCTCGTCGAAGTCCTCGGTCATCTCCGCGCCGAGGGCGATGTGCGGTACGTGGTAGAGCGACATGGAGAGCCGCGTGGCGTTGGAGAAGACCACCATCCACACGAAAAGGCCAATTTCGCTGCTGACCAGCGGATTGAACAGGAAGAAGAACGCGGCCATGAGCGGCAGGATGGAGGCGTACATGAAGGGGTGCCGTCGCCCGTAGCGGGAGCGCCAGTGGTCCGACAGGGAACCCGCCACGGGGTCGGTAAAGGCGTCGACGACCAGGGCGATGCCGACCGCCAGCCCCGCCAGCGAACCGGGCACGCCGAGCACCTGGTTGTAGAAGAAAAGCAGGAAAGTGCCGAGCGCGGCGTTCTTGAGCCCTTCGGCGAATTGTCCGCCGCCGAATGCCAATTTCACGTCGAAGCCGAGTTTCCCCGCTACCGGCATCGTCTTCCCTTCCCCATCAACCGCCTCGTCGCGGAAGCGGGATCCTTCGTTTCATCCGGGAATTATGCCCCGGCGCCGGATTCGATGCGCCTGGTCGGTGCTATGATCCGCGCCTTTGATCGAGGAGGGCGACGGATGTCGGCGTTCGAAAATGCACGGCGCTTTTTTGCTGCCTGCGACGGCGCGGAGGGCTGGGCTGCCTGCGAGGCGCTGGTGGAACCCGGGGCGTCTTTCGCCTGTCAGGCGGGAGCGCTCAAGGACATTGACACCGTGGCAGACTATTGCGAGTGGATGAAAGGGGTGGGTTCGGTGACGGCCCCAGACGCCAGCTATGTCGTGCATAGCGCCAGTTTCGATGAAGAATCGCGGGTTGCGCTGTTTTTTGCCACCATTCAACTCACCCACACCGGGGAGGG
>JAPOON010000813.1 GCA_026713405.1 Gammaproteobacteria bacterium | reverse complement strand
GTCGAACTGCAGGCGCGCAAAGCGGGCGTAGAGCTCGTTGCTGCAGACCAGGGCATCGTGCGGCCCGTCGGCCTTCAGCTCTCCCGCTTCCAGCACCAGGATGCGGTCGGCGCGGCGCACCGTGGAGAGCCGGTGGGCGATCACAACGATACTACAGCGCCCCTTCAGTTCCTCAATGCTCAAGCGGATGCAGTTCTCGCTCTCCGCATCGAGGGCGCTGGTGGCTTCGTCCAGCAGCAGGATCGCCGGCCTGGTCAACAGGGCACGGGCGATGGCCAGGCGCTGTTTCTCGCCGCCGGAGAGCCCGACGCCGCCTTCGCCGACCACGGATTCCAGGCCGTCCGGCAGTTTGGCGATGAATTCTGCCGCGTGGGCGAGGCGTAGCGCTTCGCGCAGTTCGTGTTCCGTGGCATCCGGCTTGCCGTACAGCACGTTGGACCTGAGGGTGCCGGCGAACAGCACCGGGTCCTGGGGCACGAGGCCCACGGCATCGCGCACGTCCTCGAGGCGCAACGCTGTCAAGGGGTGACCTTCCAGGCTGATCTCCCCGCCGGTGGGATCGTAGAAGCGCTGCAGCAGGTCGAACAGCGTCGTCTTGCCGGCGCCGGACGGGCCGACGAGCGCCACCATTTCCCCCGGTGCCACGTCGAAGTCCATGCCGCGCAGCACCTCCAGGTCGGGCCGCAACGGGTAGGAGAACCGCAGGTTGCGGGCGGAGAGCCGCAGATGCCTGGTTTCCGGCAGGGTCTCGGGCCGGGCGGGTTCGGTGATGTCGCTGGGCGCATCGAGCAGTTCCACCAGCCGCTCCGTGGCGCCGGCGGCCCGCTGCAGGTCGCTGTACACCTCGCTGATGGCGCCTACGGAACCGGCGACTATGATCGAGTAAAAAAGAAACGCTGCCAGGTCTCCGGCGCTGGTACGGCCGGCGACCACATCCTGCCCGCCTATCCACAGCATCGCCGCGATGGCGCTCATCACCAGCAGCATGACCAGGGCGATCAGCACGGCCCGCTGGCGGATGCGCCTGATGCCGACCCGCAGCGCGGTATGCACCCGGGCATCGAACTCGGCCTCGTCCCGGTCTTCATGGTTGAACGACTGCACCACCTTGACATGGCGCAGCGACTCGCCCGCGTAGGAGCCCACATCGGCGATGGTGTCCTGGCTCGAGCGCGACAGCCGCCTGACGCGCCGCCCGAAGAGCACGATGGGCGCCACCACGAACGGCACGCTGACGAAGACCACCATGGCCAGTTTCGGATCGGTCACCACCAAGAGCGCCACGCCGCCAATGAACATGAGGATATTGCGTAGCGCAATGGAGACCGAGGAGCCGATCACCGTCTGCAGCAGGGTGGTGTCGGTGGTGATGCGCGACTGGATCTCCGTGGGCATGTTTTTCTCGAAGAAGGCCGGGTGCAGCCGGATCAGGCGATTGAACACGGCCAGCCGAATGTCGGGGCTGACCCGCTCGCCGAGCCAGGAAACGAAGTAGAAGCGCACGAAGGTGCCGATTGTGAGCCCCACCACCAGCACCGAGAACACCAGGATGCTCTGTTCCAGCAATTCATCG
>JAPOON010000812.1 GCA_026713405.1 Gammaproteobacteria bacterium | reverse complement strand
TTGCAGGCGAGAGCGTCGAACGCCAGGTAACGGCGGTGCTCGGTGCCCAGGGTAAGCGATGTGGGGGCTCTTTCGGCGGCCCGCAAGAAGATTGCGACCGGCACCACGCGGTTGGTTTCGAACAGTTCGGCGAGGTCGAGGCAATAGTGCGCCAGCCGGTGCAGGGAGAAACGCCGCCAGTCGGTTTCTTCTTCGAGCACGAACAGAACAGCCTCACGGCGGCCATCGGACCACTCCACGAGCAGCGGCACATCTAGCTCCCGAAAGCGATTGCCCAGACGTTCCTTGAGTTGTTCCTGTCGCGCCGGGACGATGCGCACCGGGTCATCGGGAGCGGGCGCCTCTTCAGGGGCGAAGAACGCCAGGGCATCAAGCGGATAGTCGAGAATCAGGTTCTTGAAGTTCTGGTCGTGGCTGACCGCGTTCGCCATGTACCGCGCCCGATAGTTGCTTTGCCACAGGGTCAGGCAAGTGCCACCGCACGCGCTATGGGCAATGACTGAAAAGACTGTGTGAGAGCTGCCCTGGCCGGGTGCGCCAGCGCCATGGCGACGAATTCTGTGGCAGTCGCACCCCGCAGCAGCGATCTGGATTCGTGGCCCATCTACGGAGTCTATACTGCGCTTTCGGGTAATGGGGGTGTACGAATATGCGAGCGGCACTGATGGAGCGGGGAGACATCCGGGTCGAGGATGTTCCGGACCCGACTCCCGCCCCCGGCGAAGTGGTCGTGAAGTCGGTCGCGTGCGGCATCTGTGGGTCGGACCTGCACGCTGCCAGGCATACGGAGGAGTTTGTCGCCACGAGCATCGAGGCTGGCGGGGCCTTCAAGCTCACCACCTTCGACCCCGTCGTCCTCGGTCACGAATTCTGCGCCGAGGTCATGGAGAATCATGGCGAGTTGCGTGCCGGCGACCTTGTTTGCTCCGTCCCCGTTCTCGCGCGGCCCACCAGGGTTCCGGTCGGATACTCCAAAGAGGCGCCGGGTGGGTTCGGTGAATACATGCTGCTGTCCGAACGACTGCTCATGCCGGTGCCCGCCGGAACGTCGCAAGAGCGTGCCGCACTCACCGAACCCATGGCCGTCGGTTACCACGCCGTCAACATGGCCCGCCTCACGGGTGGCGAGGCGATCGTCGTAATCGGGGCCGGGCCCGTCGGATTGGCCGTCACGGCAAACCTGAAAGCCCGTGGCGCCGGGCCGGTCGCCGTCTCGGAGCTGTCGGCCAGGCGGCGCGATCTCGCCGTCGAGATGGGCGCTCACCTGGTGGTCGATCCGCGGCAGAATAGCCCCTACCGCCTGCGCGACGTCGCGGTGCGAGACACCCTGGTGGTCTTCGAGTGCGTCGGCGTACCCGGCATGATCGATGACATTTTCCTGAACGTCCCGCACGGGGCGCGAATCGTGGTGGTGGGCGTCTGCCTGCAGATGGACCGCTCGCGGCCGCTGATCGCCGTGAACAAGGAACTTAACGTGCAGTACGTGCTCGGCTACAGCGTGCGGGAGTTCCACGACACGTTGCAGCGCATCGCGGACGAAACCCTGAGCGTCGAACCGATCGTCACCCACACCGTTGGCCTGGACGGCATTTCAGGTGCGTTCGAAGACTTGGCGCGGCCCGATGCTCACGGCAAGGTAATCGTCCGGCCCTGGGGCTGATCCCGGGCGGATGCCGGCCGATTCTATCTCCAGGCGCGCCCAGGACCTGGCTCGGCACCTGGGCGCGGGCATTCGAGTTGGCCCGCATATTGCCCCAAGGGCCGCGATCATCGCGCTGGGCAGGTCACTCGGTAACGATGAACTCGATACTGCCCATTGCGCCGTAGTCGGCGCGGTAGCTGCCCGGAAGCGCCGGGTGGATGCCGCCGCAGGCGCCCGTGATGAAGAGCATGTTCTCTACGACCGAAAAGCCGCGTACGCGGGATTCGTTCAGCATCCATTCCAGCGCCGCCACGGGTCCTCCGAGCGCTTCGGTGGCTGGCGCGGAGCTCAGGGTTTCGCCGTTTCTGGTCAGGGTGACCTGGATGTCCTCGTAGGAGTCGAGCAGCGGCTGTTGCGTGCCTTCAATATAACGGTCGGCGCTGATGCTGCAGGCGACGAAGGTGTTTCCGTTCAGATCCTCGCCGTCCGCAAACGCCATGCGCGGCCCCTCTATGACGGGAGCCGCAGTCAGCGGCGTGCCCTCCCCGCTGATCACGACCCCAATCTCGCACTCGAGCATCACCCCGGGCAGGCTCGGGAACGAGGTGCCGGGCGTCATGCGGCCGGCGGCGAAAAGGGTGCCCAGCAATGGATGGTCGATGCCGAACTGTTGCTGCGCCGCCGCCGCCGTCATCCCCGCCTTGCGGCCGGCCACGGCATCGGCGGCAACGGCCGCGACCAGGGCCTTCTGTATCTCGTAGGCCTCCTCAAGCGAAAGTCCGGCCGGCATCCTCGGCAGCGTGCTGCCGTTGCGGATCGCCGCCGCCATCTCGTCAATCAGGTTGTCCATGTCATCATCCCGCATCATTTTCGAACCAAGCGGCTCCGGTCGTAGGGCAGGTGGCTGGCAGTGTACTTGATGGAGCTATGGCGAACAGGATCAAGCGAACGAGAGATCGGGGCCGGCCGGCACGACGCGCGTCGGGTTGATGATGGCGTGGCTGCCGTAGTAGTGGCGCTTGATGTGTCCCATGTCCAGCGTTTCCGCAACGCCCGGCATGGCGTACAGCCGCCGGGTGTGAGCCCACAGGTTGGGGTAGTCGACGAGGCGCCGGATGTTGCACTTGAAGTGGCCGTGGTAGACGGGGTCGAACCTGACCAGGGTGGGGAAAAGCCGCCAATCCGCTTCGGTCAGTGTGTCGCCGACGACAAACCGGTTTCCCTCCAGCAGCCCCTCGAGCCAGTCGAGCGTGTCGAAAAGCGGGTAAACGGCCGCCTCGTAGGCCTCCTGGTTCATCGCGAATCCCGGCCTGTACACGCCATTGTTCAGGGTCTCGTAAACACGCTGGTTCACCGCATCGATGCGCGGGCGCAGTTGCTCGGGATAGTAGTCCCCCGCGGCAGCGCCGATGCCGTCGAACGCGCTGTTGAACATGCGGATGATCTCCGACGACTCGTTGTTGACGATGGTTCCCGTCTTCTTGTCCCACAGCACGGGAATGGTCACCCGGCCGGTGAATTCCGGGTCCGCCGCCTGATAGATTTCGTGCAGGGCGTGGGCGTGGTTGACGCTGTCGGGGATTACTCCTTCGCCGGGCTCGAAGGTCCAACCCTTTTCGCCCATGAACCAGTGCACCACCGACATTGAGATCATGTCAGCCAGGCCCTTCAGTTTCAGGAAGATGTGGGTGCGGTGCGCCCAGGGACAGGCGTGGCCGATGTAGAGGTGATAACGCCCGGATTCGGCCCTGAAGCCTCCTGC
>JAPOON010000811.1 GCA_026713405.1 Gammaproteobacteria bacterium | reverse complement strand
TGACCTATGCGATCACCGATCCCGTCAGCTTCACCGCCGGCGGCCGTTACACGGAGGAGAAGAAGCAGCAGGTCAACGCCCATGGCACGCTGCTGCCCGATGGCGCGGGAGGGCTGTTCTGGTCGTGCGGCAACGCCAATTTCGCCGGCCCCGTCTTCGCGCCCATCGATCAGCGCCTGGAGTTCTGCTCGCTCCCCAAACGCTCGGTTACCTATGACGGTTGGTCGTGGCTGTTCGGCATCGACTGGCAGGCTACCGAAGACATCATGCTCTATGTCAAGGCGACGGAGGGTTTCCGTGGCGGCGGCTTCGATATCCGCAGCGCAGGTTGGCCCGGAGGCCCCCCGGGGCGGCCTCCGTTCGAACCGGAAACAGCTACCGACTGGGAAGTCGGGCTTAAAGCGGACTGGTTCGACCACCGCTTGCGAACCAACCTGGCGTATTACACGACCAAGTACAAGAACAAGCAGGAAAGTGTGATCATCCCGGGTCCGTCCACGGTAACCAGGAATGCCGGCGAGGCGGACATCGACGGCTTCGAGGCGGAAATCCGCTTCGAACCGGTGGATGGGCTCAGCCTGTTCGGCACCCTGGCCTGGTTCGAAGGCGAGTACACCAGCTTCATCGGGGCTCCGGTGGAAAACTGCAATGTCAATCCCGCCACCGGCCTGTCCTGGAATCCCGTTTGCCAACAGCCGGGTTTCGACCCGGCCACTACCGATGCCAAGGGTGAGCCATTGGGCGATCGGACGTTCGGCTATCCAAAATGGACCTACACCATCGGCGGGCGTTGGGAGACCCCGGTCGGCGAGGGGATGGTCAGCGTTCAACTGAATTACTCCTGGACGGATGACATCACGCCCGATGTCCGGCGCACGGACTATCAGCTGGAGGCGGAGTTGCGTGAGGAGTTCTTTCAGTCCCTCGGCCTGCTGAACGCCCGCATCGACTACGATATCCCGCAGTGGGGACTGAACATCGCGTTGTGGTCCACGAACCTCACGGACAAGGAATACCAGCGCATGGGCGTGAACCAGACCAACATGGTCGGTGTGCAGACGGGCCTCACGATGGAACCGCGCATGTGGGGCGCCACGCTCACCAAGCGCTTCAGCGGCGGTTGAGCGAATACTGCCTGAACGGCCCGCCGAGCCATGCTCCGGCGGGCCTTTTTGTTTCTGAAGGAGGCAAAACATGGCCGACACGATGCGCTTCGATGAGCGGGTGGCCATCGTCACCGGCGCCGGGCGCGGCATCGGGCGTGCCCACGCGCTGTTGCTCGGCGCCCGCGGCGCGCGGGTGATCGTCAACGATCTCGGCTCCGCCACGGTGGACGGCACCGGGGCGGCAACACAAGAGCCAGCCCGGGAAGTGGTCAGGGAGATCGAGGACGCGGGAGGCATGGCTGCGGCCAACTTCGACGACGTGTCCACCGAGGCTGGCGCCAACAACCTTGTCACGCAGGCGCTCGACACCCATGGGCGACTCGACATCCTGGTCAACAACGCCGGCATCAACGCCTCACCCCCTTTTGCGGAGGGCAGCACTGAAGCATTTGACCGCATGATGCGGCAACACGCCTACGGGCACTTCTTTGTCACCCGGGCCGCCTGGCCGCACATGAGCGAAGCGGCCTACGGGCGCGTTGTGCTCACCACATCCGGCGCCGCGCTGTACGGGCTGCCCCAGTCCAGCCATTACTGCATGGCCAAGGGAGCCATCATCGGCATGACCAGAGCATTGGCGATCGAGGGCGCCGCGGCGGGCATCAGGGTAAACGCCGTGGCCCCCGCCGCCTACACCCGAATGGTCACGGGGTTACAGGACGAGAACCTGCGTCAGCAGATGGAAGAACTCATGCCGCCCCGACTCGTGGCGCCCATGGTCGCCTGGCTGGCCCACGAGGCGTGCCCGGTGAGCGGCGAGATCTTCGATGTCGGGGCGGGGCGCGCCGCCCGGGTGTTCTTTGCGGAGAGTAAGGGCTACTGCAGCCGCTCGCTGTCGATCGAGGAAGTGCAGGCACACTTCGACACCATCTGCGACGAGTCGGGCTACCTGGTGTTCAAAACCGGCATGGAGAGCGCCGAGAAAATGGCGAAAATGGCGACCGCCGCGATGCGTTGAGCAGCACCGAAGTCTGCAGCCCTCCATGGCCGGCGATGGGTCTGCCGCCGGCCCGATGCAGCCTATGAACCCCCTTCCAGGGACGCCAACCGGTGCACATCCCGCTCGATCAGTTCATCCATGGAATCGGCGGGCGCCTCGGGCACCACGACAGCCCGGTCGCGGGTCGGCAACAGCACCACCGCCTCGCCGGGCGAGGTGACCACGCCGCGCTGATTCACGCAGCGGATTTCCAGGTACACCTCGTTGCGGCCGTCCTGCTGCCGTT
>JAPOON010000810.1 GCA_026713405.1 Gammaproteobacteria bacterium | reverse complement strand
GGGGGCGGGCAGGAGCCTGCCCGGGCCTCGGCGAGCGGGGGGAAGGGGGGCGCGCAGGGCGCGGGGCAGCCCCCCGCTGGCCGATGCGATCAAGCCCGTTCATCCGGGAGAGTCCGGCGGACAATTCAAGCCGTTTTCCGAGGCCGACGTCACCGCCGTTGTCGAGAACATCTTCCGCATTCTCGAAGAGGTCGGTTTCGCCGATGCCACGCCCCACTGCATCGAGACCTGCACGGCCGCCGGGGCCATATACGGCGACGACGGCCGTCTGCGCATGCCTCGCGCCGTTGTCGAGAAAGCCATGCATCAGGCACGTCGCGACCTTGTCCTGTTTGGGCAGGATCCGCGCCACGACCTCAGCATCACGGAAGCCAAGGTCCATTTCGCCACGGCCGGCGCCGCGGTCATGATCGCCGACCCGGAGAACGACAGCTACCGCGACTCCACGGCCCAGGACCTCTACGACATGGCCCGCATTGTCGACACCTGCGAGCACATCCACATGTTCCAGCGCACCTGCGTGCTGCGCGACATCGAAGACAACTACGCCATGGACCTGAACACGGCCTATTGCGCAGTGGCAGGCACCGCCAAGCACGTGGGCTCGAGCTGGGTCCACTCCAGCCATGTGGAAAAGTCTCTCGACATGCTGCACATCATTGCCGGCAGCGAAGCGCAATGGCGGGCACGACCCTTCGTCAGCCAATCGAACTGTTTCGTGGTGCCGCCCATGAAGTTTGCGGTGGATGCCCTGGAATGCCTCCGGGTCGCCGTCGAGGGCGGCATGCCCGTGCTGCTGCTTTCCGCCGGCCAGGCAGGCGCGACCCCCCCCGCCTGCCTCGCCGGCGCCGTATCGCAAGCCTGGGCCGAATGCCTCGGCGGCCTGGTGTACGTGAATGCGATCGAGCCCGGTGCTCCGGCGATCCTCGGCACCTGGCCCTTTGTTTCAGACTTGAGAACCGGCGCCATGAGCGGCGGCTCGCCGGAACAGGGCTTGTTGTCTGCCGCCTGCGCGCAGATGGGCATCGTCTTCGACCTGCCCTTCGGCACGGCCTGCGGCATGACGGATGCAAAACTGCCGGACTTCCAGGCCGGCGCTGAACGGGCGTCGACCGTTCTGGCGGCCGCGCTCTCCGGCGCCAACATCATCTACGAGTCCGCGGGCATGTACGCGAGCCTGCTCGGCACCTGCCCCGAGAGCCTGCTGCTCGACAACGACGTACTCGGCGCGGCCATGCGTGTCACCCGGGGCATCGAGGTGACCCCCGACACCCTCAGCTTCGAGGAGATCAAGGCGGTCTGCACCGGCGGCGAGGGCCATTACCTCGGTTCCAATCACACCCTGCAGGTCATGCAGAGCGAGTACATCTATCCGGAATTCAGCGACCGCACGAGCCCGAACGTGTGGGAGGAGAACGGCAAGCCCGCCCCGTTGCGGGAGGCCATCCGCAGAAAGCGTGTCATTTTGGGCAGCCATTACCCGAAGCACGTCAGCGATGCCGCGGACGAACTGGTCCGGTCGCAATTTCCGATCTTTCTTCCCCGTGAAGCAATGGGCAGAGGATAAGCACCCATGACTGAAGTCGTTCCCGACAACCAGGATTTCGACGACGATATCGATCTCGCCGCCCTCCCGGACGATGAACTGGTCGAGCAGATGCACGACGACCTGTACGACGGCCTGCGGGACGAGATCGTCGAGGGCACCGAGATCCTGCTG
>JAPOON010000809.1 GCA_026713405.1 Gammaproteobacteria bacterium | reverse complement strand
AGGGACGTGCGCCCCGCCCGGTGCGCCCCCGATCCCCGGAGGGCCCCCACCCTGGCCGCGAGTCTGGAGGTGGGCGAGACGGTGCTGAAGAAACTCGGCGGCGTCACCAAGCTGCACGGCAGGACGGTAGGCCAGGCCGGTTTCGTCGTTCTCAAGTCTCCGGACATCCCGAGCCTTCTGGTGGAGACGGGTTACATTTCGAATCCGCGGGAGGCGCGCCGGCTCAGCCAGGCGGATCACCAGCGCAAGATCGTCGGCGCGATTCACGCCGGGGTGACGGAGTACATGCGGGATTCTCCTCCGGCGGGCACCCTGCTCGCTGCACACCAGGCCTCGGGCAGATTGAGATACGTCGTCGAACGCGGCGACACGCTGTCAGAGATTGCCGAGCGCCACGGGACCAGCATGGCCCGCATTCAGCGGGCCAACGGATTGCGGGGCGACCGCCTCCAGGTCGGCCAGGTCATCGTGATTCCGGTTCGGTCCTAGTGTCAAAAGAGCGTGCGACGCAGGATCCTTTTCGCATGACGGTTCGGCCGCGTCGGGACGCTCGACCCACTGCTGGAGGCCGCCTTGTCTGACCGCATCGCATTGCTGCCGCAGTTTGTCGCCGACCAGATCGCTGCCGGCGAGGTGGTGGAGCGGCCTGCCTCGATCGTCAAGGAACTCGTCGAGAACAGCCTCGATGCGGGCGCCGGACGCGTGGAAGTGCTGATCGAGCAGGGGGGCGTCAAACGGGTGCGCGTCGTCGACGACGGGCACGGGATTCATGCGGACGACCTGCCGCTTGCCGTCAGCCGGCATGCGACCAGCAAGGTCTCGAACATCGGCGACCTGCTCGGCGTCAGAAGCCTGGGTTTCCGGGGCGAGGCGCTCGCCAGCGTCGCCTCGGTGTCCCGGCTCACCATCGCCAGCCGGGTACGCGATGAGCCGATGGGCTGTCACATCGCCGTGCACGGCGGCGAGGTGGCAAGCGAAGGACCCCGGGGCCACCCGCCCGGCACCACCGTGGAGGTGGAAGACCTGTTCTACAACACGCCGGCCAGGCGCCGCTTCCTGAAGAGCGAGCGCACCGAAACCCAGCAGGTGGAGGCCGTGCTGCGGCGCCTGGCGCTGTCCCGCTTCGACATCGGCATGGAACTGCGCGTTGGGGCGAAGCGGCAGACCATGCCCGCCGGAGATGCAACGGCGCGCCTTGGGGCGGTGCTGGGGCCGCAGTTTGTCGACCGCAGCCTCGCCGTCGACGAAGAACGCGGCGGTCTGCGCCTGCATGGTTGGGTCGGTCTGCCGACGAACTCCCGCGGGCAGGCCGACCGGCAGTATTTCTTCGTGAACGGCCGGGTGGTGCGCGACAAGCTGGTGGCTCACGCCATCCGCCAGGCCTATCGCGATGTGCTGTTCCACGGCCGGCATCCGCTCTTCGCACTGTATCTCGAACTGCCGCCGGACGAGGTGGATGTCAACGTGCATCCCACCAAGTACGAGGTGCGCTTCCGCAAGGCCCGGGACGTGCACGATTTCATATTCGGCCGCCTGAACCGAGCGCTGCGCGATGTGCGGCCGGGGTCGGTGGCGGCGCCGTCCGGAGACGCGTTGCAGCAAAGTATGCGTGCTCGGGAGCCCGCACATGAGCCCCGGAGTCCCGGCGCCGGCGCCTCATTCGACGGGGCTACCGCCCAGCTCGGCCTGGGTGCGCCCGGCGGCGGTTCGACCCTGGCCGTTACGGAGGCATTGGCAAGATACCGCGAGCCCTCCGCAGAGGACGGAGAGGACATGCCGCCCCTGGGCT
>JAPOON010000808.1 GCA_026713405.1 Gammaproteobacteria bacterium | reverse complement strand
GTGGCGGGACCTGTCGCCCGAGCGCCGGGCCCACCTGGCCCCCAACGGCCACTTCACCGCACCCCGCCGCGACGGCACCGCCTACGGCCCCTGCCGCACCGAGGCTACCATGCGTTTCCCGGTGGACTTCCGGGCGCTTCACGTTCGCATTCCAAGGCTCACATTGAGCCCCAGGGTGGTAGCCCCCTTCTCGCTCCGGATCGGTCACCTGCGCGCCCGCTCGGGTGTCGACCACATCCTCGCCGGCATGCTGCGCGCCCTGTCCGAGACCCTGGAAGACGTGCACTACACCGAGTTGCGCCCGGTGGAACTGGCACTGACCGAGTTCCTGATCACCAGCCTGGGCGGAGAGAAAACCGTGTTCGGGCTGGGCGGCTCGGCCGGCGCGCGGGCATCGCACCTGCACCGCATCTGCCAGGGCATCGAAACCATGCTGGGCGACCCGGACCTGAGCCTCGGGCGGGTCGCCGAGGAACACGGCGTGTCCACCCGCTACCTGCAGAAGCTGTTCGCCGCTTCCGGCACCAGCTTCAGCCACTACCTGCGCACCCGCAGGCTGGAACGCTGCCGGGCCGACCTCGCCAGCCCCCTGCACAACCAGCTTTCCATCTCGGAGATCTGTTTCCGCTGGGGATTCAACGGCTCTGCCCACTTCAGCCGCGCCTTCAAGAACGAGTACGGCACCTCGCCGCGCGAGTACCGCTATGCCAACGGGCGGGCGCTTGATGAAGATTAGCCTGCGCATCGCGTGCCAACCGCAGGCAACCATTCGGGCGCGCATGCGCAATACAGATCCGCCGCCGTTGGGAATACACTTCGATGTTGTCACGGCACGGTACGGGAGATGAGCAATGGCCTATCCAAACACCCTGATTTTCGTTGATCTCGCTTCCGACGACCCCGAAGCGGCCGGCGCCTTCTACGCGGAAGTCTTCGGCTGGGTCAACGAAGGCCGCCCGGCAGGCGTTTTCCACCGGCTCGACCCCGGCGACAAGTTCCTGAACCCGGACCAGTCAAAGAGCGAGATCGGCAACCTGCACCTCGGCATTCACAACGCCGCCAACGCCCGGCCCCACCCGAACCCGGACGGCGTCGAACCCCGCGGCTTGAGCGAGGGCGGGCGCAAGGCACGGATCTGGATCCTGGTCAGCGACGACGACTCCCCCGAGCGGATACTGTCTACCGCCGAGCGGCTCGGCGCAGAGATCCTCTGGCGCGACCACTACTGGTCCGAGTTCAACGGCAAGAACTCCGCATTTCGTGACCCCTGGGGCAACGAGATCGTACTGTGGATAAAGGCCGGCGATCCGCCGCAGATTCCGGAGAATTTCACGCGCGAGTGACCGTGGCTTTGGATGGCATTTCGCATCCATTTTCGTACCGTGCGTGACAATCAGCCAGATTGACTGGTGATCAGAACAGTATTTTTCACGTACGGTAAAAGCTTGTTGTTTCCGCACGACCTACTCGTTCTCTTTTACCGAACGCTCGTACTTTGGGTAGATTATGGCAAGCGAACAGGTGCAATACGGCCCGATCCGATCCGTCGAGGAACTCGGCAGGCTCACGCGCGCTCACCGGAAACGGCGAAAGCTGACGCTGGAAGCGACTTCGGGCCTGGGCAACTTCAGCACCCGTTTCCTGTCCGAGTTTGAGCGAGGCAAGGAAACCGCTGAACTCGGCAAAGTGTTGAAAGCCCTGCATACGCTGGGTCTGGAGTTGGTCATCCAGCCACGCAGGGGTTCGCCGGCCAGGCCACCATCAACGCGGGAGTGTGGACGCCATGGTTGACCTGGACGGTTTGAACATCTGGTGCGATCAGCAACTCGTCGGCTTTTAAAACGCGGAGCCTCCGGCCCCCTACTATCAGGTGAGGCTGGATGTTGCGTTGACGCAGCCGCCACCGCCGATGGGTTGAACTCGGAATCGGCCGCGGTGTGGGTCATGCCTGTGTGCCGGGTGTTCCGAATCCACCGCCACCCGGCGTGTGCATCTCCACCTCGTCATTCGCCTGCATGGCTTTCTTGCGTGCTTCGAGACTGGATTGGCCGTTGATCAGGAACGCGCCTGTGGCGCCCGGCGCGCCGCCGAGCAACCCCTGTGCGGAGGCGTTCAAGCGGCTGGGAATGGCATTGATGAGCCAGTCCCGGCCGGTGCGCATGCGGAAGCCGATGCGCTGGCCGTCGCCGCCGCTGAATTTTCCGGCTCCGCCGGTGCCGCGGATCAGTTCCTTGCAGTGGAACTCGATGGGTATGGACGCTTCGAGCACCTCGATGGGTACGGCCGAGACGCCGGTGGGATAGCAGGTCGCCGGCAGGCCGTCTTTGCCTGCCCGCGCACCCATGCCGCCGGAGTAGTTGAACATGGAACTGGTGAAAGGGCGGTTGTCGCGGTCGCGGCCCTGGATCTGGATCGTCCAGACAGCGCCGGAGCCTTCGGCGACCACCCGCTCGGGCATGATTTCGGACAGCGCGTTGAGGATCGGGAACGGGACGTACATGCCGACGACGTGGCGGGCGTTCACGGGCACCGGGTATTCCGCGTTGACAATGCAGTCGCCCGGCAGTTTCACCTTGATGGGCGCGAGGCTACCCGCGTTGTTGGGCAGATCCGGGTTCAAGACGCTGCGCACCGCGAAGGTGCTGTAGGCGTGGGTCTAGGCCGGCACCCCGTTGATGCCGTGCCGC
>JAPOON010000807.1 GCA_026713405.1 Gammaproteobacteria bacterium | reverse complement strand
CGATGCGGCACAGGCATTCGATTTCGTCGCGGCATTCGAGACGAAGCCGGAGTTCGTGCGGGTGACCTGAGCGCCAGGCCTGCGACGCCGAGGCCGCGCGTCCCCGGTGCGGCTTTAGCCGGCCTACTGGCTTTAGCCGGCCCACCGGCTTCAGCCGGCTTACCGGCTTCAGCCGGCCTCTGCCGTGACGATACCCACCAGGTTGGCGAAGCAGGTGTTCCTGGTCGTCTCGATGAAGCCGACCATGAACGGGGCATCGGCCTGATCGGCGCGTACCGCGGCGTAGAGCGTCGGCCAGATACCTTCCTCGCCCAACGAGGCCACCGTCACATAGTCCCGTTCCCGGTATTCGTGCAGGGCCCAGTTGGGCAGGCAGGCCACGCCCTTGCCGCTGGCGACGAGCTGAATCATCATCGCGGTCAGTTCCGCCTGGCGTACGCCCTTCGGCTCGACGCCGGCCGGTACCAGAAACCTGGAGAACACATCGAGGCGGCCGCGGTCGACCGGATAGGCGATCAGGGTCTCCCCTTCCAGGTCTTCCGGCTCCACCCACTCCCTGCCGGCAATCCGGTGCTGTTTCGATACCGCAAGCTGCGCTTCGTAGCTGAACAGGGGGAAATAGAACAATCCCATGTCTGCCACCGGGTCCGCGGTTATGACCACATCGAGATCGCCGCGGGCAAGAGCCGGAAGCGGCTCGAAGTGAAAACCGCTGGATATGTCCAGATCCACCTCGGGCCACTCGTCCCGGTACAACGCAATGGACGGCAGCAGCCAATCGAAACAGCTATGACACTCGATGGCCATGATCAGCCGGCCGGTTTCGCCGCCGGCGAGTTTGGCAACCTCCAGTTCAGCCGCGTGCACCAGCGGCAGCACCTCATCGGCGAGCCTGACAAGCCGATTGCCGGCGCTGGTGAACCGGACGGGGTGCGTCTTGCGCATGAACAGGCTGCACCCGATGCGGCCTTCGAGATCCTTGATCTGGTGCGACAGCGCCGACTGGGTCAGGAATACACGCTCCGCAGCTTCCACGAGGCTATCGGTATCCCGCAGAGCGCTGAGCGTTCGAAGGTGGCGCAATTCGATCAACGACATGAGTTCTACTCAATTTGAAACACGCATTACATGCATTGTATTCATATTGAGCAAGTTTGCACCAAGCCGCTCCGCCACGGAGATACGGCTTCAGGCCCACGGAACCGGTGGCGGTCCGTCCTTCACTGCCAGGCAAGTATTCGGAGGGTCATTTGTCGAATTTCTAACGGGTGATTTGGCGGGATTCTGGAGGGTGATTTGGCGGGATTCTGGCGGGTGATTTGGCGAACGCAGTGCCTGTCGCGATCAGCCCACGATCGCGAAGATCAACACGAACACAAACGGTAAACCCACAAAATAGTATGCGCCCAGGTTGAGCAGATCGTTGACCTGCTTGTCCTCGCTGAGCTTCAGGCGTGCCCCGAGCGTCAGCCAGACGCCGCCCGCCGCCAGCAACGTGACCACAAGCGTGAGAACGGCGGCAGCCATCGTCAGCCGTTCACGCGGTCGCGTCGTCGACGCGGCGATGCCGCAGCCCGCCACACGAGCGGTGCACGGGCGCGAACCTGGTAGATCTTCCGACCTTGTCCGTCAACGAGAGTCAAACGGCGCCCAGGTCGAGCATGCCCCGTGGCTTCGCCCCCGCCAGGTTCGAGATCGCCTCGAAATTCGCCCCGACATCCTCGGCGGTCGCGTCCACGCCAAGCGCCACGGCGGGGCTCTCCACGATGCACGCGATGGAATAGTCTCCGCCCTGAGCCTGCAGGACGACCCCGTTCGGCGCATCTTCCGAGCAGAGGAAAACCACTGCCGGCGCCACGAGTTCCGGGGCGAACTTCTTGAGGGTTTCCTCGGGCATCAGGTTCTCGGTCATGCGGGTGGCCGCTATGGGCGCGATGGTGTTCGTGCGGATGTTGTATTTCGCACCCTCGATCTTCAGCGTGAGCATCAGGCCGACCAGCCCCAGTTTCGCGGCGCCGTAGTTGGCCTGGCCGAAGTTGCCGTACAGTCCCGTGGGAGAGGTGGTGACGACGATGCGGCCGAAATTCTGTTCCCGCATGATGGGCCAGGCCGCCCGGGTCACGTTCACCGAACCCATCAGGTGCACGTCGAGCACCGCCTGAAAGTCATCCAGTTCCAACTTGTGGAAGGACTTGTCGCGCAGGATGCCGGCATTGTTGATGACGATGTCGACCCGGCCCCAGGCGTCCATGGCGTCTCTGACCACGCTCTCGGCACCGGCGCGGTCGCTGACGGAACCGCCGTTGGCAAGCGCTTCGCCACCCGCAGCCCGTATCTCCTCGACCACCGCGTTGGCGGCATCGGAACTGCCGCCCGTGCCGTCCATCGCACCGCCAAGGTCGTTGACCAGCACCTTGCAGCCGCGGCTCGCCAACTCCAGAGAGTAGCATCGGCCGAGCCCTCCGCCCGCGCCGGTGACGATGGCGGTCTTTCCGTCAAAGGAATACGTCATGGTTGGATGTCTCCGCGAAAAAGCGGCATAGCTTACCCCAACTGGTTCGCCAACCCGACCTGTTCGCAAGTTGGTCGGGTTTGGCTAGCCCGTATCGCGTTTCGCCATCGCCGGGTCAGGGCCGCATCGTGTATCGGACCGGGCCGGTCAGCGTCTCCAGCCGCGGCTGGATCCACTCGATCCAGCGGCACAGGAAGGGCCGGGTCTCCCGGGGATCGATCAGTTCATGCACGGCGAATGATTCGGCGGCCGGGAAGGGGGAGCGGGCCGACCGCAGTTGCTCTTCCAGTTCTTTGCGCTTGGCCGCCGGGTCCTTCGCCTTGGCGATTTCCCGGTGAAAGGCAACGGCCACGCCGCCTTCCAGCGGCAGGGCGCCGGTCTCAACGGAAGGCCAGGCCAGCACGTAGGGATCGGGCGCATAGTGGGCCGCTGTCGCCACGCCGAAACCCTTGTGCACCTGGATCACCGCCCAGGGAATGGTGGCCTGGGTTGCCGCGGACACCGCCGCCATGCCGTAACGGATGGTTCCGGCCTGTTCCGCCGCCGGCCCGATCATGAAGCCCGGCTGATCGACGAAGTTGACCACCGGCACGTGAAAGGTGTCGCACATCTCGACGAAGCGCCGGTATTTCTGTGCCGCTTCGGCGGTCATGGCGCCGGCGGCATGGCGATTGTCGTTGGCGAGTACGCCCACGGGCTGCCCGGCAAGCCGCGCCAGCCCGCAGATCTGGCTCGGGCCGAACGCGGCGCCCATCTCGAAGAAGCTCTCCCTGTCCATCACCATCTCGACGATGGCGCGCATGTCGAACGGCTGGTTGGTGTCGCGGGGAACGGCGCTCAGCAGCTCCTGCTCCATGCGCTCGGGGTCATCGTCGCTCGCTCGGCGCGGCGTACGCTCCCACACGCTGGACGGCAGGTAGCCCAGGAACCGCCTGATCTGGGCGAAGGCGTCGTATTCGTCTTCGGCGACATTGTCGACGATGCCGCTGGCCGCATGCACCTGCGCGCCGCCGAGTTCGTCCTTGGTCATCTTCACGCCGAGGGCGCGGGTAACCAGCGCCGGCCCGCCGATCAGCACCTGGGCCGTGTGCCGCGTCATGACGGCGAAGTGCGAAGCGACCAGGCGCCCCGCCGGGAAACCGGCCACCGCGCCCATGGCGCCGGAAGCGATGGGCACCTCGCCCATGGCATCGGCGATGATCTTGAAGCGCGGTTCGGTGAAGACCGGCTGGCCCACCGTTCCGCCCTTTTTCCCCGCGCCCTTCACGCTGCCGCCACCGCCCTCGAGCATGCGCACCAGCGGAACCCGGTACTGGCAGGCGAGGTGTTCGGCGTAGATGCTCTTGCGCAGGCCCGCGGCGTTCGGCGAGCCGCCCTTGAGCGTGAAATCCTCGCCGCCGACCACCACCCGGCGCCGGTCGATCTCGCCGAAGCCGACGACGTAGTTGGCCGGCACGTAGCCCAGCAACTCGCCCTCGTCGTCATAGTCCGGCACGGCGGTGGCGCGGCCGTGTTCCTGGAAGCTGTTTGCATCGAGCAGGGCATCGATGCGCTCGCGGACGGTCAGCCGCCCCCTGGCGTGCTGCCTGGCGATACCCTCGGGCCCGCCCTGCTGCTGCGCAAGGTGCCGGCGGCGCTCGAGTTCGCGAACCTCCTTCTCCCAGCTCATGTCATTACCGGATCAGTCCGTGAAATTGGGTTCCCGTTTCCCGAAGTTTGCCTTGACGGCTTCCTTCTGATTGGCAGAGCCGATCAACCCCAATTGCAGGGAGGCTTCGAGTTCCAGCCCGTCCCGCTCATCGGCATGCCAGCTCGACTCGAACAGGCGCTTGGCGGCACGCACCGCATCCGGCGATTTCCCCGCGATCTCCCGGGCCAGGCTCATGGCCGCGGCGTGCGGATCTTCGTCCACCCGGGTAACCAGGCCGAGATCCCTGGCTTGCGAGCCGCTCAGTACCCGGCCGGTGAACGTGAGTTCCTTGGCCACGTCCAGGGGCACCAGGTCGCGCAGGGTCTGGCTGATGCTCATGTCGGGGATCAGGCCCCACTTGATCTCCATGACCGACAGCTTGGAGTCCGGGGCAGCGATGCGAATATCGGTGCCCAGCGCGATCTGCAGCCCGCCGCCGTAGGCCACGCCGTGCACGGCCGCGATGGTGGGAACCGGCATGCGCTTCCAGATAAAGGCCGGGCGCTGGGCATT
>JAPOON010000806.1 GCA_026713405.1 Gammaproteobacteria bacterium | reverse complement strand
CGGCGCATCCACCAACTTCCCGCTGCTGCTGCTCAGCATGTACTGGCGCGGATTCACCACCCGGGGTGCCCTGGCCGGCGGGGTCGTGGGCCTGGTCACCGCAATCGTGCTCATGGTGCTCGGCCCCGCCGTCTGGGTTGGCGTGCTGGGTTTCGAGAAGGCGATCTTTCCAGAACCGTTCCCGGCCCTCTACTCGGTGGTTGCCGCGTTCGGCACGATGTTCGCGGTTTCGACACTCGACCGCTCGGCCCAGGGCTCGCTGGATCGTGAACGGTTTGCCGTGATGAAAGCGCACGATTGACTCGAATCGGGTTGTGTTTCCCGGGTCAGGAGGCGAGACCGGGAGCGATGCGCGGTCCGCCTCGGGGCACAGATCACCGGTTTGAGTGATTCCCTTGCCCCTCGGACGCCGGCAGACTGAACACATACAGCGCCTGGCCACCGGTGGGCTGGTGAATGTCGGGGCTGATGAGGGCGGTGAGTGCGCGGAAGACGCCCATGCCCGTCGGTACGGCGACGAACTGCTCGCCGTCTGCCATGTACGTGATCGGGTAACCGTGGGTCGGAGCGCCGAGGCGCGTCTGCCAGAGTACCTGCCCCGTGTCCGTATCGAATGCCTCAATTCGCCGACTCGCGACGTCACGGTCGGTGGTCCGGGACGCCTTGAGCAAGGCACAGATCAACGCCACCGGCCACCGCTTCCGTGCGAGTTTCAAGGACTGGGCAGTGCGACGAGGAAGTCGTCGCGCCTTTTGCAAGCGTGCTGATGAAGCCGCTTGAGCAATTGTCTCGACCAGCGAGATCGGCTGGCAGGGAGACTGGTTATGCAGCTAACCATAGCCTACGGGCAGTGCGCCGCTGGCAACGGCGGCGTGCCAAGCGCCCCGACAACGTACCCCCTCGAAGGAGGCTCGGCGACCGTGAGGTCGCCGGTGGATTCTGCCAGCTACGGGCGGATGAGGGGCAAGGCTGACGGGTAGGGTGAACTCAGGTGAATGGTTGATAAACGTCGTTACCCGGAACAAGCGGAAGTAGCTTTGACGCTTGGACCAAAAGGTACTTGGTCGGTCCCGCCCCTCGCTCATGGGTCGGCGCTGCCATCAAGACCACCGGCGGAGAGACTGCACCTAACCCTGTCGTGTTGCTCATGTCGGAACTCGGTAAGCCCGTCGTCGCGCCCTTCGGGGCAGGGGAGCCGCAAGGCGAACTGTGGCGGTAGCGGGTAGAGGATGGCGGAGAAAGCGAAGGCCGCGCTGTAATGGCGCGGATACCGGGCTGGACAATGCCCGGCGGCGAAAGCCGTGCCCGCTTCCGCCGGGTCATGCGTCGACAAGACGGTTGATTGCGCTCCTGCCAAGGTGGGACAGCAAGAAAGAGCACCCCAGCGGTGTCCGCGTCCCCGACGTCTGGCAACGGCATGCTTGGGAGCGCTACCAGTCGGATCGAGAAGGCGGCGCTGCCGCCGGCTCCTCCGGGAGCTTCGTCGTGGCTTGAGCCGTGTGCGGGGAAACTTGCACGCACGGTCCTCAGGGGAGGGGTGTCCAGCGATGATCGCTCCTTACCCGACCGCCACGAGGGCGTCGACGAGTTGCTTTCGGAGTTCGCGCTGGCGCACGTCGAGGGCTCGGCGACGGTGGCCGCCTACGCGCGCGACGACTTGCAGCCACGCCCTGTCGAAAGAGTTCTGTAGACGCATTGGCTGGTATAAGGCCGACGGCGGGCTGAAGGACATGATGGCCCGTGTGGTGATGCTGGCCATGCACAAAGACGGGCCGACCGAACTGCCGCTGGCGGAGGTGGGGCGGCCG
>JAPOON010000805.1 GCA_026713405.1 Gammaproteobacteria bacterium | reverse complement strand
CCGCCGTAGTTGAAACCGCCCACCGAGGAGATGTTCACCATCCTGCCGGGCTGCTTCGCTGCGATGAGCCGGCGGGCGATCTCGCACGAGAGTATGTAGGGCCCGCGCAGGTTGGTGTCGAACACCGTGTCGATAAGTTCCAGTGACATCTTGTGTGCGCGTTGCGCATCCGGGACACCCGCGTTGTTGACGAGGATGTCGACCGTGCCCAGCGCCGATTCGGCCTGGTCCACCGCCCTGATGATGGATTCGTTATCCCGCATGTCCAGTGCGATGGCTTCGGCGGTTCCGCCGGCCGCGCGGATTTCATCGGCCAGTGACTGCAAACGGTCGACCCGGCGGGCGGCGATGGCGACTTTCGCTCCACTGGCGGCGATGACCTGCGCGAATCGATAGCCGAGACCGGAGGAGGCACCGGTTACGAGTGCAACTCGGCCGCTCAGGTCGTTGGACAGGTTGGGTAACGGATATTCCGCCATGTTCGGTTACTCGTTATAAGATTGCGGCATGCTTTTACATGATCCGGCGGGCCATCGCCACCGAGTAGCCGGCGTTTGTTCCGGGTCGCGGACAGGATGATGATCGCACCGACATCAAAATTGCCAGAGCGAACAAGGCTGCCCGGCGGTCTCGACATTCCACGCATCGTCACGGGCCTGTGGCAGGTTGCGGACATGGAACGCAACGGCAGGCCGCTCGATCGCGACGCTGGCGCCGATGCGCTGGCGGGCTATGCAAAAGCCGGCTTCGATGCGTTCGACATGGCCGACCACTACGGCAGCGCGGAGTTGATTGCCGGGCGCCTGCTCGAGCGTTTTCCTGACGGGCAAGCGTCAATACCGACGATCCTCACGAAATGGGTGCCTGAACCGGCGCGGATGACTGCTGAAGCGGTTCGTGCCGGGGTGGAGGAGCGGCTCGACAGGCTTGGCGTCGACTGCATCGATCTGCTGCAGTTTCACTGGTGGCGGTTCGACCATCCCGGCTATGTCGATGCGATGATCGAACTGGAGCGCCTGCGCCGGGAGGGCCTGATCGCACATCTCGGCGTCACCAACTTCGACACCGCGCATCTGCGTGTTCTCGTACATCATGGGATTCGCGTGGTTTCCAACCAGGTCAGCTTTTCGGTCCTGGATCGGCGGGCGGCGGGCGAGATGTCGGCGTTCTGCCTGGAGAACGATATCCGCCTCCTGGGTTACGGCAGCCTCTGCGGAGGCTTTCTCTCCGAGCGCTGGATCGATCGCCCCGACCCCGTCGGCGGCGTGATCGAAGACTGGAGCAAGATGAAGTACTACCGCTTCGTCGAATCCGCCGGCGGCTGGCAGGTTCTGCAGAATCTCCTGTCCGCATTGGCCCGGGTAGCGCGCAAGCACGGCGTGTCCGTCTCCAACGTGGCGGTGCGATGGGTGCTTGAGCAGCCCGCCGTCGCCGCGGCGGTGGTCGGCGCCCGCCTCGGGGAGCGGGAGCATTGCAACGACAACCTGGCGGTGTTCGATTTCTCCCTGGATGACGAGGACCGCGAACGGATCGAGGCCGCTGCCGGCCGGGCAAAGCCTCTGCCGGGGGATTGCGGCGACGAATATCGACGCCCTCCCTTCCTGACGGCATCGGGAGACCTGACGCATCACCTTTCCTCATTTCCCGGGGCATTCACGGCGAACCCGGTTCCGGGGCGCGAAGATCGCCTGAACGTCGACAGCGGCAGCGTCTGGGAGGAGATCTGCGGCTTCAGCCGCGCGGTCCGGGTCGGCGACCGCATCCTGGTGAGCGGCACCACGGCAACGCACACCGACGGCAGCGCCATCTGCCCGGAAGACGCCGCCGGGCAGACGACCTACATACTCGACAAGATCGCCGCCGGCATCGCGGCCCTGGGCGGGTCGCTTGCCGATGTGGTCCGCACCCGAATCTACGTGACCAACGAAGATGACTGGGAGGCGGTCGCGCGGGTGCACGGCCGGTATTTCGGCCACGTTCGACCGGCGAACACTCTCGTAGTGATCTCCAGGCTGGTCGGCGGTTTTCTGGTGGAGATCGAAGCCGAGGCCATTGTCCCGACGGCTTGAGGTGGGCGCCCCGGAGAGCCGGTTTTCAATTCACTGGATCGGAGTGTTCAACCGGACAACCAGGGCAACGTACTGAACGGGTCGATCGGAACACGAACGAGAGGGTCAAGGCTCAGATCGTCGATTCGAGGCGGGTATTCAACGGCATCCAGGCCACCGAGGCGTTGTTGGGCAGGCTGAGCAGGTAAGCCACCATGTGCGCCACGGTTTCGGGCTCCAGCCGCTCGGCCAGCGGTGTGACGCCGGGAACCGTGGCAATGAGTTCGGTCCTCACGCCGCCGGGGCAAAGGGCCGTGACGCGCACGCCGTCGTCGTAGCCGAAATGCCTGGTGGCCTGGCTCATGGCCACTAGCGCGTGCTTCGACATGGTGTAGCCGACCGAGCAGGTGGTGTCGCGGAAGCGGATGCCGTCCGTCGAGGCGACGTTGACGATCCTGCCGAAACCGCACTTGCGCAGATGGGGCAGGGCCAGGCGGGTGAGGCGGAACGGGCTCTTGACGTTTACCGCCCAGAGATCGTCCAGCGCTTCCTCGTCGCCCTCATCGAAATTCACCTGGCGCCAGATGCCGGCGTTGTTGACCAGAATGTGGAACTCGCCGAAGTGAGCCAGGGTACTGTCCATCCAGGCAGCGGCAGTCTCGGGTTCGTTTGCCTCGAAGTACTCGACGATCAGATTTTCCTTGTCCGCATCGGCAAACCGCTCGCGGGTCCGGTCGACCTCCCGGACGCCCAGGGACAACCGGTAACCGTCGGCCAGCAGGCGTGTGGCGATGGCGGCGCCGATTCCCTGCGAGGCACCGGAAATCATGGCGACGCGGCGGTCCGGGGAGAGCAGGGCGGGTTGACTCATGCGCCCGCGGTCCAGGTGCGATTCAGGGCCCATTGGGCGGCATCATGCCCGCGTGTTGTCAGGCGCGTGCGGTGGTTCTGGGCGGGGGGCCTTAACTCCAGGCAGCGCTTTCCATATCTGCCGCCCACTATCAAAACGTCAGATAACCTATTGAAAAATAGCAATATTTCCCCCTGTTTAGCACGAATTTCAGAACGAACTAGAAGATTCCCTGGTAGACACCGCCGTCGTTGACGATGTTCTGGCCCGTCATGAAGCCGGCCTGGGCGCTGCACAGGAAGGCGACCAGGTCCCCGCATTCCGAAGGGTCGGCGAATCGCCCGGCGGGGCAGTTGCGCTTGCGGTCCTCGACGATGGCTTCATAGGTGGTATTGCCCCGTTCGGCGTGCCCGTGCAGGTTCGTGTGCAGGGCATCGGTATCGAACAGGCCGGGGCAGACGGTGTTGATGGTCACGTTGTGCCCCACGAGGTCGCGAACCATGGCGGCCACCGCGCCGGACAGGGCAAGTCTTGCCGCGTGGGTGTGGGCGAAGCCGGACTGGGGAAACTTGATGAAGCTGACCGACAGGTTGACGATGCGTCCGAAGCGGCGCTCGCACATGCCCGGCGCCACCTGCTGGATCATGGTAATCGATGACAGGAAGTGGTCGTTGAGCCAACGGTTCCAGTCCGCTTCGCCGATGTCGGCATAGGCTGTCGGCACCTGGCGCACGCCCGGGTTGTTGATCAGGATGTCCGGGTCGGGGCAGGCATCGAGCAATGCGGCCCGGGTGGCGGCCAGGTTGAAATCCCCTGCAACGGCCTGGACCGGCGCACCGGTGTCCGCGGCGATTTCATCGGCGGTTGCCTGCAGGTCCGCCTCGGTCCGCGCATTGATCGTCAGTGCGGCGCCTTCCCGGGCAAGGGAAAAGGCGCAGGCCTTTCCGAGCCCCTTGCTGGCCCCGCTGACGATGGCCTTGCGGCCTCGAAGTCCCAACTCCATGCAGCGATTACCCCCTGCGTTTCCCGTTCAGCAAATTGCCGCAACGGCCTGGCGTGGCGCCCATGCGATCGAGTGGAACGACACGGTGACCGAATGCGCACGGGTGGCTGTCACGGGCTGCTAGCCGGCCCTATTCATGAATGGACGTAGCGAGGTTGGCAAGAGTAGTGAAAACGCTGGGTGGCGCGGACGCGTGCCTTGGCACGTTGAGCGCACGGAGGCGTGCTTGACAGCACGTCGAGTACGCGGCGGGAGCACGCCCTGTGT
>JAPOON010000804.1 GCA_026713405.1 Gammaproteobacteria bacterium | reverse complement strand
GGGGTGTCCGGTACGTTTGGCGCCGATTGCTTGTCTGCCTGGAGAAGGGTGCGCATTCGGCGTACCGCATCGTCGAGTTGCGGCAGATTTTGCCGGATCACTTCCCATACCGTGTCTAAGTCTATGGCGGGATACCCATGCGTCAGCCGGTTACGGAAAGCCTTGATCTCGAGCCACGGGATTGCGGATTCGGTGGCCTTTATCCGGTCACTCAGCCGGGTCGTGGATTCTGAGAGGACCTGCAGGTTGCGTACGACAGCGTCCTGGACCAGTTCGGACGTCAGGAACCGATCCTTCGAGCCTTCCGTATAGCGGCCGATGCGGGCGATGCAGTCGGCCACGTGCTGAAGCAGAATGTCGTCTGCGCGCGGGGGGTTCACAACGGAACGGCTTCGTCGATCACACGCTCGCGCATGGGTGGATAAAGGAATCCCTCGGTCACAACGTCCACGGGCTTCTGCAGCAAGGCCTCGGCGTCTATGGACAACCCGCATAGCGCCAAGGCCGATGTTCCCGGTGGCGCATCGACAAGCAGATCCACATCGCTGTCGGAGCGATCGTCGCCGCGCGCCATCGATCCGAACACCCTTACATTGCGGAGTCCCCTGCGTTCGGCAAGCGCGAGCAGCGCTTCGCGGTGCTGGATGAGCAATGGCGGAAGTGCTTGCAGCCTTTTGCGTGTGGTACGTTTCATGGCGGTTAAATTGTAGCGTCTTGGTTCGATTGTGCTCCGTTCCCCGGACTCAAGCCGAACGCGCCAGCCGTTTGCGCTTGTGCTGCACGTAGTCCACCAGGATGTACTCGCCGAGCTTGGCGGGGGTGGTGTAGAACACGCGCCCGCCGTTGATGCGGGCGATCTCGTCCATGAAGGCCTTGAGATAGTAGCTGGCGTCCAGCATGAACGTGTTGATGGCGATGCCCTTGGCCGTGCAGTGCCTGACGGCGCGGTAGGTGGCGCGGATGGTTTCCGGGGTGGGCGGATAGGCGAACTGGGCGCGGCCGTTCTCGAGGTGCGCGGTGGGCTCGCCGTCGGAGATCATGATGATCTGCTTGGCGCCGCCGGGGTGGCGGGCGAGCAGCTTCTCGGCGAGCAGCAGCGCGTGCTGCATGTTGGTGCCGAGCACGTATTCGTCCCATTGCAGGAAGGGGAGTTCCCGGGCTTTCAGTTCCTTGGCATAAGCCGCGAAGCCGATGATGTGGAAGCTGTCCTTGGGGTACTTCGTGGTGATGAGGTTGTGCAGCGCCAGGGCGACCTTCTTGGCGGCCTGGAAGGAGCCGCGCAGGGCCATTGACCAGGAGAGGTCGACCAGCATGGCGGTTGCCGTGGATGTGATGAACTCGCTGCGATAGATCTCGAAGTCATCGGGTTTTAGCGCGATGGGCGTGCCCGGCCCCTGACGATAGATGGCGTTGCGGATGGTGCGCGGCATGTGCGGGTGGAAGGGGTCGCCGAATTCGTAGGCCTTGGTCTGTTCCAGGCGCTCGCCGAAGCGGCCTTCCTCGGGCACGGCATGGTTGCCCAGGTTCTGGTGCTTGAGGCGCTGGTAGATCTCGCCCAGGGCCTGTTGGCCGATCATGCGTGACCCGCGCGGCGTCAGCTCCCAGCGGTTGTCGCCGGTGGCGCGCACGTAACCCGCCTCCTCCAGCGCGTCCAGCAGTTCCTTGAGGTTGTCCAGGTTCTCGACGGCTTCGTCGCCCATCAGGTCGCGCAGCAGGTCGCGGTCGATGCGGTCCATGCCGGCGCCGCGTTCCGCCGCCTGCACCTCGCTGATCAGTTCGTCGATGTTCTGCATCTCGTTCATCAACTCCAGCGCCGCTTCGAGGTCGAGGCGCTCGGAACCGTCGAAGCGGTACTGGCCGCCGTCGAAGTCGAGGAAGTCGAGTTCCTTGACGAGCTTGCGCAGTTCCGCATCGAGTTCGGGGTCGCCGAAGCGGCTCTGCAGCATCGACTGCAACTCGGCGCGCTGGGCCGCGGACATGGAGTTCAGCAGGGACTGTGCGGCGGCCATCTGGGCGCGCATGTTCTCGAGCAGTTCATCCAGCGACTGGGGCGGGTTGTCGCCGAACATGTCGCCGAACTCGTCCATGAACCTGTCGAACCCCGGGTCTTCTCCGGCGATGCGGCGCACCAGCATCTCGTTCAGCGCCTTGAGCATCTCTTTCATGCGCTGGATGTCGCCGTCCGAGAGGTTCTTCACCATGTTCTCGATGTCCTTGAAGAACATGCTGGTCATGGCCCGGCGCAGTTCGTTGACGAGTTCCAGGTATTTCTTCTGGGCTTCGGGGTCGAGGAATTCGTAGTCGTCCAGTGCCTTGATCTGGCCGGCAGTGTCTTCGGGCAGGCCGTCGAGGGTCTCGAGGTTGCGTTCGGCCACGTTTTTCAGCACGTCGCTGGAGAAGTTATCCGCGTCGTCCGGGCCGGGTTGCAGCCATTCGTCGATGCGCTGCCGCTCCATGTCGAGAATCTCGTCGAGCCGTTCCCGGAAGCCATCGAAGATGCCGGACAGGTCGTAGCGCTGCAGGCGTTCACGTTTCCTGTCGCGCAGCTCCTTCAGCATGTCGCGCAGGCCCTGCAGGTAGCCGCCCTGGGGGATCTGCATGCCCCTGGAGACCAGGTTGCGCATGGCCCAGCGCAGGTCGCCGAACTCGATCAGGTCGTCGGCGAGCGCGGCCATGACCTGGTCGGCATCGATGGGGAGCTTCTGGCTGCCGTCCCAGGCGGTGAATCGATGCTGGCGCGGCAAGTGGCGCAAGGTGTTACTCCGTGTAGGTGGTGCGTCCGCCCAGGGTGTGCTTGTTCAGCAGCTTGTGCAGGTGCAGCCCTTCCAGAACGAACTCCAGCTCAGATGCCCGTACGCCCGCCGAACCGCTGCCCAGCGCGGCGGCAAGGCCCGGAACACGCTCGCTGGTCTCGGTGTATTCGCCGGCCGGCATGGCATCGCCGGTATCCACGGCCAGGCCCTCGCTGAATGATTCCGCCACCGTGTCGAGGTCGTCGAGATCGTGATAACGGTCGAATACCGCCTTGACGGCGCCCTGAATGATGCGGGAACTGATCTTGTCTTCCTGGCCTTCCTCCATGGCCTCGAACTCCACCTTGCCCTGAAAGCTGGGCATGATGAAAGGCAGATCGGAGATGCGCGGCACCACTTCCGACTCGCCGATGGTGAGGGCGCGCCGGAACGCATTGGCAATCAAGGCTTCGTAGTCGGCGATGGACGTGCGCACCGAGACCCCGGAACGGTGGTTGATGTCCGGCGAGCGCCGGGCGTAGTGGGTGATCTCGGCGATGATCTCCTTCATGAACACGGGCACGGTCAGGCCGTAGTCGCCCAGTTCAAGAACCGTCGCTTCCTGTTCCATGATTTCGATTTCGTGGTCGAGATCGGTGGGGTAGTGGGTGCGGATCTGGGCGCCGTAGCGGTCCTTGAGCGGGGTGATGATACGGCCCCGGTTGGTGTAGTCCTCGGGGTTGGCGGTGGCGACGATGAACACATCGAGGGGCAGGCGCACCTTGTGGCCGCGAATCTGGATGTCGCGTTCCTCGAGCAGGTTCAAAAGCCCCACCTGGATGCGCTCGGCCAGGTCGGGCAGTTCGTTGATGGCGAAGATGCCCCGGTTGACCCGGGGCACCAGGCCGTAGTGCAGGGTGAGCGCATCGGCGAGATAGCGCCCTTCGGCGATCTTGATGGGGTCGACTTCGCCGATCAGGTCGGCGATGGTGATATCCGGTGTCGCCAGCTTCTCGCCGTAGCGCTCATCGCGGTGCAGCCACTCGATTTCCGCCCGGTCGCCGTTTTCTTCCATGATGGTCTTGCCCTGGGGCGTGACGGGGCGGTAAGGATCTTCCGGAATCTCGGTACCCGCGAGCACCGGCGTCCACTCGTCGAGCAGGTTCGGCAGGCTGCGCACCAGGCGGGACTTGGCCTGGCCGCGCTCGCCGAGAAAGATGACGTCCTGGCTGCCGAGCAGGGCGTTGACGATCTGCGGAATGACGCTGTCGTCGTAACCCTTGATGCCGGGAAACAGGGTTTCGCCGGCGCGCAGCCGGGCGATCAGGTTCTTGCGCAACTCGGCCTTGACGGGCAGCGGCTGGTAGCCGGAGGTTTTCAGTTCGCCCAGGGTGGCGGGCCGGTTGGTCATGGTCTGTGTCCTCAAGCGGTTTCCCGCTTGCCCGGTCATTGCGGCATTTGAAACGGGTGCGGTTGCCCCGTCAAGCCCGGTTGCGGCTGGTCGGCCTGCCGAGCAGGCGGTCGGAGATGATGCGCAACTGGATTTCGCTGGTGCCCTCGAAAATCTTGGTGAGCCGGGCATCGCGCCAGTAGCGCTCCACGGCGTGCAGCTTGGTGTAGCCCGCGCCACCCAGGATCTGCAGGGCGTCCGAGGTCACGCGCTCGGCCATTTCGCTGGCGTACCACTTCACCATGGCGGCTTCCCTGTCGGCGGTCTCGCCGTTATCCAAGAGCGTGCAGGCGTGATACAAGAGCTGGCGGGCCGCCTCCACTTCGCTGGCCATGCGGGCGATCTTGAAGCGGGTTTCCTGGAAGTCGGCGATGGGTACGCCGAACTGCACCCGCTCTTGGGAATAGGCCATGGCGTCCTCCAGGGCGCCCCGGGCAAGCCCGATGGCGCGGGACGCGGTATGCGCCCGGGCGGCATTGAGGAAATTCACGGTATTCCTGAATCCGCCCCGGCCGCTGGTGACGATGTTCTCCCTGGGAATGCGGCAGCCGTCGAATGCCAGCTCGAAGGTATTCCAGCCGAAGTAGCCGATCTTCGGGATGGGCGCGCCGGTACAGCCTTCGGGCAGTTCGCCGCGCTTCTTCTCGATGATGAAAGTCTGCAGGCCCTTGAACTCAGGGTCGTCGCCGTCCACCCGGGCCAGAAGCTGGATGTAGTCGGCGCCGTCGGCGAAGGTGCACCAGTACTTGTTGCCCGTGATCACCCAACTGTCGCCGTCGGGCACCGCCCGGCAACTCACCGCGGCCAGGTCGGAGCCGACGCTCGGTTCGGAGAGCGATACCGCGGCGAGGTGTTCCCCCCGTGCTGCCTTCGCGGTGAGTTCCCGGCGTTTCGCCTCGGGCCAGCCGCCGACGTTCATCAGCGAAGAGGAGCGGGCGATGATGCTGGCCACGCTCATCCAGCCCCGGGCCAGCTCTTCGGAGATCAGGCAGTACTCGAAGACGCCCAGCCCCATGCCGCCGTGCTCTTCGGCCATGCGGATGCCGAAATAGCCCATCTCGCCGAGCTTGTTGCGCAGGTCCATGGGGATGTGGCCCTGCACGGGGTCGAGTTCGTTGGCGACGGGCAGCACTTCCTTGCGCGTGAACTCCCTTGCCACGTCCTGGATCATGCGGCGTTCTTCGGTCAGATAGTGGTCGGCCATCGAGTCCTCTCGGCACGTCCTGTTGCGGGGTGTTGGTCTGTTGTTTTTTGCCGCGCTGACCGGTTCAGATGCCGATCAGGTCGGCCCGGTCGATCAGGCTCTGCACGATGCGGATGCTGGCGGCATCCACCATGACGCCGTCGACGCTGATGGCGCCGAGCCCTTGGGCGAGCGCCTCGTCGTAGGCCGTTTTCTGGGCGCGCGCCGCGGCCAGGGCCTCGGGGTCCGGGGTGAAGATCCGGTTGGCGAGTTCCACCTGCGCCGGGTGGATTGCCCATTTGCCGTCCATGCCGAGAATATGTGCCCGCTGCGCTTCCTTGAGGTATCCCTCGGGATTGCGGAAATTGGCGTACGGACCGTCGACGGGGTCGATGCCGTTGGCGCGGCAGGCGATGGTCATGCGGTAGCGTGGGTAGTGCCAGAGGTCCGGCGGATAGCCGCCGGTGGCGCCGACGGTGGTGATCTGCATTTCCTGGCTGGCGGAATAGTCGCCCATGCCGAAGACCAGGCATTCGAGGCGGTCGGAGCAGGCGGCGATGTCGTCGACGTTCATCATGCCTTCGACTTCCTCGATGAGGCACTCGATGCCGATGCGGTTCTCGAGCCCGAGCTTCTGCTCGAGTTGATCGAGCATCAGGTGCACGAACATCACGTCGGTGGCGCTTTTCGCCTTGGTCAGCATGATGGTGTCGAGCCTGGCGCCGGCGCCGGTGACCACCTCGATGATGTCGTCGTGACACCACTCGGTTTCCACGTCGTTGATGCGCACGCAAACGGTGCGGGGCTGCCAGTCGAGGTTGTTGAGGGCGTCGACGACCATGCCCCGCGCGGCGGGCTTGGCCTTGGGCGCGACGGCGTCCTCGAGGTCGAGAAAGACGTGATCGATCTCGAGGCCGGCGGCCTTGGTCATCATCTTCTCGGAGCTGCCCGGTACGGACAGCTGGCAGCGGCGGGGGCGTTGGGGTTGTGTGCTCATGCGGGTCTCTTCCTGATCAGAACGGTTCTTTCTCCCTCGAACACCACCTGGTCCTTCTGGTTGACCCCGTAGTGCTTGAAGGTAACGATGCCGGCGTCTTCGCGCTCGCTCTCGCGCGTTGCCAGCACCTCGCTGTAGGCGTAGAGGGTGTCGCCGTGGAATACCGGCGCCTTGAGGCGGATCCTGTCGAGGGCGAGTTCGGCCAGCGCGTTCTCGCCGGTGTCCTGCATCGCCAGGCCCACGATCATCGAGATGGTGACGCCGCCGAACTGGATGCGCGAGTTCCAGCCGGATTGACCCATGGGCGATTTCTGCATCAGGTCTTCGTTGAAGTGCCCCTCGGCGGTGTTCAGTACCTGCAGGGTGATGCCGACGTTGTCCTGTTCGCACATGGTCTTGCCGCGGGCGTGGCGCATGACCTGGCCGGGTTCGAAATCCTCGAAGTAGTTGTGGGTGCCTGTCAGCGCCATTCCGGCTGCTCCCGGAGTTGGTCGAGGGAATGGTGGCGGATGCGTCCCGATTGCGCGCTCATGGCCGTTGCCTCTTCCTGACGAGATTCGTGCGGCGGTATTCCAGGACTTTCTCGCTGTTCTGATTGAACCCCTCGGTGTGCCAGGTGACGATGCCGAAGGCGGGCTGGCCCTTTGACTCCCGCGCCGATTCGACGGTGCTTCGCGCGGTGAGGGTGTCCCCCGGATACACGGGCTTCAGAAATCGGCAATCGTCGACACCCAGGAACGGCCCGCCGCCCTCGCTCAAATCCTCCACGGTCAGCCCGAAGACGGTGTTGAAGACGAGCATGGGGTTGACCACGGTGGTGGGATGGCCCAGGGAACGCGCATAGGGCTCGTTGAAGTAGAGGGGACAGAACGACAGGGTCTGGGTGGTGAAGGCGGCATTGTCGCCGTCGGTGATGGTGCGGCCCCAGTGATGCTCGAAGACACGGCCCGGGGTCATGTCCTCGTAGCGGTTGCCCTTGCGGACCAGTACGGCCCGCTCGCGAAAGCCCTGTTCGGTCATGGATTGGACTGCAACGCGTTGAACAGCGGGGTCAGATCGTCGATTTCATCGAGGCGCCGGCAGTCTTGGATGAGGCTTGCCGCGGCATTCCTGCCAAGGCGGGGCGCCACCAGCGCCTCGAACTTGGCCTCGAGCTTCTGCCACTGGGCATCGAGGTCGGTCATCGGGATGGCGACGTTGCAGGCCTGGCTGAATTCGGCGCCGTCGCCGGTGCGGATGGTGACGATACTGTCGGGCGTCGGCCTGGCATGGGCCTTCACCTGCACCCGGTCGCGGAGCGCGACCAGCCCCTCGTTCCGCGTCAGTTCGTCGGTGAACGCCCCGATGCTGGCCGTCTCCAGGCCGGCGAGCGCCATGGCGGCGGTAAAGCGCAGGCTGAACTTGGCTTCCAGGCCCGTTTTCGGCTCCTGGATATTGCAGACCTTGAAATGGCCCGGGTCTACCCGGATTTCCACCTCGGCGATGTCGTCGAGTTCGAAACCGTTGCCGTCCACGAGTTGCCGGGTCGCCTCGATGGACGAGTGGGTGAGGTAGCAGGCCGCGTGGTACTTGAAGCAGATGTCCTGGGTGTAGGCGGGCTGCTGCAGGGCTTTGCCGAAGCGCTGGAGATCGCTTGTGGTGCTTTGGGTGGCCATGAATCCCTGGTCGGTTTCCAGGATGTCCCGGCGGCTGGTGAAACCGCGTGCGGCCAGGTCTGCGGCCTCGACCCCGTTGGCCGCCGCTTCGCCCGCGTGCAGCGGTTTGCACATGGTGCCGAACTGCGACTTCAGCCCGGCCGCCCGGGTTCCGGCGATGCCGAGCGCGGCGGCGGTGGTGGCCGGATCCAGCTCGTTGAGCGCACAGGCCGCCGCGGTGGCGCCGAAAGAGCCCAGGGTTGCGGTGGCGTGCCATCCCGCGGAGTAGTGGCCCGGCCCGGCGTAGCGGCCCAGGATGCACTCGGTATCGACGCCGGCGCAGAATGCGGCGATGGCCTCGGCGCCGGTCTTGCCCCGATGTTCGGCCAGGGCCAGCACCACGGGCGCCACCGGCACGGTGGGGTGGCCGGTCATGGCGATATGCACGTCATCGTAGTCGTGCGCATGGCCGGCAGACCCGTTGAACCAGGCTGCCTGGCGTACGGAAGCCCGGTTCGGCCGGCCGATCAGCACGGCCTGGGGATGGCCGCCGTCCTCGGCGATGCGCTCGGCCAGTATCTCGGCGAGGGGCTCCCGCCCGCCGGCCACGGTGACCCCGATGAAGTCCATGAGTGCCTGCTTGGCGACCGTTCGGGCCTCGGGCGGAATCGACTCATAACCCGTTCCGGCGATGCGCTCGGCCAGTTGTCTGGTTGCCTGCATGTTTCCCTGTCGTGCCCCTTACCCGGCGGAGCTACGCTAGCGACTGGATGTCCCGGGCGCAAGGGTGGGACGATGCCCGGTATCCGTGCGCCAGGAGCCCCGGCCAGCATCGGCGAAGCGAATCCGCCACGTGGTCTTTGGGCTCGCTGAGCGATTGCCCTTTGCTTGTGTGAGAATTCGGCCATGGGTAATTCACCCGCTCATTGCTGGTTGCTAGACTGATTCCGTCGGAGAAGCGCTGACGTACCTGGTTTCCGACAGACCGGTGCTCGCGGCGCAGTAGAAGACTGGCAGAGCAGGAGCAGAACATGGGGCTTACCCGCGTCAATGCAACCATTCGTAATCCCGCCAATCCGGCCCGTGCCTGGCAAGGACGCTTCCTGGTGGACACCGGCGCCATCGACACACTCGTCCCGAGGCAGCATCTTGAACGCATTGGCGTTCGACCCGGCGGGCAGCGCGTGTACACAATGGCCGACGGGAGCAAGGTGAGGATGGATGTCGCGGTTGCTCAGGTGGAGATCATGGAGGAGTTCACCGGAGTACTGGTGATTTTCGGAGACAACGACACCGAACCGTTGCTTGGCGTTACCGCGATGGAGTCTGCAGGCTTCGAAGTCGACCCCGTCAATCAGGAATTGAAGAAACAGGCGTCTACGGCACTCAAGGAAGCCTGCGCATAGGGCTGCGTTCGTCGAATCCGGCTTCGTACTCCTACTCCTCATCCTACTCAACGGAGTAGGCATCTGATAAATCGTCCTGCCCCTTTCCGGCGCGGAAACAGATCGTGGTGTAAGGTGCGCCGGCATGTCTGATTCCCCGGGTTCCAATGAGTCGTCAAGCCGGCGTTCGAGGGCTGTGGTCGCCGCGTGGCTCTGCCTGCTTGGCGCGCTCGGGGTGGGCATCTATCTGCGGAATCCGGCCGTCGCGCTGCTGGGCGGGTTGATCATCCGGCTTGGTCTCGGTGTCAATCCGGTCGGGCAGGGCCTCAGGCTCGGCACGATCAGCCTGCAGACGGCCGTGGTGTTGCTGGGCCTCACCCTTGGCTTCGATCGGGTGATTGCCGTTTCCGCCGACTACGGGCTGATCGTGGGCGCGTATGTGCTGATGACGCTGCTGCTGGGATGGGGCGTCGCCAGGCTGATCCGGAGTGACCGCATCGAATCCACGCTGCTGACCAGCGGCACGGCGATCTGCGGCGCAACCGCGATCGCTACGCTGGCACCCGTGGTCGGCGCCAGGCCCCACCAGTTGGCGGCGACCACCGGCATCGTTTTCCTGCTGAATGCCGTTGCCCTCTTTACCTTTCCCTATATCGGTGTCTGGCTTGGGCTGAGCCAGGAGACTTTCGGCGCCTGGGCCGCGCTGGCAATCCACGACACCAGTTCCGTTGTTGCGACGGCCGCCCTCTATGGCGATGAGGCCGCGGCGGTGGCGACGACCGTCAAGCTGGGACGGACGCTATGGCTGATTCCACTGGCCTTCGCGGCGAGCCTCTTCTTTGCCAGGGGCGAAGCGAAACTGCGGGTTCCGCCGTTCATACTGCTGTTCGTTGCCGCGGCGGCGGTCGGCGGCCTCGTGGATTTTGGAGAGGCGGTGGCCGGTGGCATCGGCTTCACCAGCAAGGGCTTGCTGGTGATTGCGCTGGGCCTGATTGGGTTGGAGCTCGACCGGGAGAGCCTGCGTCAGTTGTCGCTGTCCAGCGTGATTCTGGGCGTGGGTCTCTGGCTGGTCGTCGCCCCGCTGGCATTGGTGCTGGTCCTGGTTATCTGACTGAATTGCATATCCATATTGCCAATGGGTCTTATCCAAACCGGTCCTGCGTCGCTATCTTTCGGGACATGAACTTTCCGAGAACCCGCCTGGACCGCGCCAGCTTGCTGGCCATGGCCATTTTCCTGGCCTATCTCCTCATTCCTGTCTGGGCTGGCTAGCCCGACACCACCCTCCGAACGTCCCCCGTATCTATTTCTACCCGAGCCCTTTGGGTTGCTCGGCCGGTACGGTCCAATCCCGCGGCATTCGGCTGAAATCGAAGAAGGGCTGTGTGTCGCCGTCGGTGATGGCGTCCTGCACCTGCCGGTAGAACTCGCCCCCGGCCCGGTTGGAAAAGGTGATCTGGACGCTCTGGGCATCCGCTCCGCCCGCAGGACGTTCGCAATACTCCGGAAAAGTCGCCTCACCCGCGTGGCCCGAGGCGTAGCCCTTGGCGAACACCTGCTTGAGGATTCCGAAGCCGTCGTCCTGCACGAGGACCTCGCCCCGCGGGTGGCCGCCCATGGATTTCATGTGACCGACGAACCCATCGAGATCGTAACAGTCGTAGGCGACGTGCTGGCAGGAGTGGTCGCCGTGCTTCTCCACGAACGCCGTGACCTGTGATTTTTCGGCCCGGTCGATGCCCTCGATCAGGGCGATGCCGAAGTCCCCGTAGTCGATGCACCAGATCTTCATGCTGCTGTCCGGATCGCCCGGGCGCGCATCGTCGATGCGCTTGATGAGCCTGCCGCCCTCGACCTCGATGTGGAACCAGGCCCACTTTTCGATGTTGCCGGCGGCGACGGCGTAGGAGACGTGATCGATTTTCCTGAGGTGCGGCACGGGAGACCTCCGATTGGCGCTGCGGTTGGCACCAGTTTAGGAAATGCCGGGCGCCGGGTGCGTGAAACTTCCGCCGCCCAGGACTACGATTGAGCACGATATTCCCGTAGTATCTCACTTTTGTGCAGGATCACTGCAAATTGGATAGATTTGACGCGGATATACTCCATGAGCTCGAGCGCGACGGCCGCATCAGTTGGGTGCGGCTGGCGGAACGGGTAAACCTCTCTCCGAGCGCCTGCCAGCGGCGTGTGGAATCCTTGCGGTCGAACGGCGTTATCGAACGCTTTACGGTTCGCCTCGACTAAGCGGCCCTGGGGCAGGGTGTGAAGGCATTCGTGTCCGTACGCATCGACCGCCAGGATCCCGCGATCGCACGGGAGTTCCGGAACTGGGTCGAGGGCCACCGGCGTGTCCAGACCTGCCACATGGTGACTGGGGCCGAGGACTTCGTGCTCGAAGTCGTAGCCCCGGACCTCGGGTCGTTCGGGGAATTCCTCGACGGCGAACTGCTGAGCCTGCCGGCCGTGAAGGAT
>JAPOON010000803.1 GCA_026713405.1 Gammaproteobacteria bacterium | reverse complement strand
TGCCGGTGCCCGCGAAGGGCGGTTCCTCGTCGGACGATTGCGGCGGCACGGGGGCGGCCGCGGGACTGGAAGGCAGGGAAGTGTGGCAGGTCCGCGACAACGGCAGCGGCACGCTCTACGCCGCAACGGCCCCCACCGGGCTTTTCAGAAGCGAAGACCACGGCAATACCTGGGCGGAAGTCGCCTCCCTCGCGCGCCTCGCGAAGGAAGGCGGCTGGCGCATTCCCCTGGATCCGCCGATCGAGGCCCGGGCCCGCGCCCTGGTCGTCGCCGGTGCCCACATCCGGGTCGGTATCGAGGTTGGCGGCCTCGCTCTCTCTGCGGATGCGGGCGAGACCTGGTCGGTGGTACTGCCCGGCGACAACCCCGACATGCACATGCTGTTCGCGCACCCGGCAAAGCCGGAAACCCTGTTTGCGTCCACCGGTTACGGGCGCCTCTGGGGTGAAGCGGACAGGGTAGAAGGCAATGCCGGGGTATTTCGCTCCGACGACGGCGGCGCCACCTGGGCCTACGCGTGGAAAGGCGTAACGCCCCGCTACTCCCGGCCGATGTGCATCGATCACCGCTCGCCTTACGGGGTGACCGTCGGCAGCGCGCCCACGGCATTTTCGAGCTACCGCCAGGAGCAGGGCTCGCAGGCCATGCTCTACCGTTCCGAGAACGGCGGCGAAACCTGGCGCTCACTGTGCGACGAAGCCCATTCGCCGAGTGCCGCCAACTTCCACGGGTTGACGGTTGACCCCGAAGTGCCCGGCGGCGTGCTGGTAGGAACGGACACGGGGGAGGTCTGGCGTGTCAGCGACAGCGGCGAATGGGGGCTGTGCGGCAAGGGTATGCCGGCAATTCTGTCACTCGCGCCAGCGGGCTGATCACCGATCTGTCCGACCCGGACAGGATCCCTGGCACAAGCTTCGCAGTTGCGGATCGCGGGGAAGCAAGCCCGTCATCCCGGCAGAAACCGGGAGTACGCGTCGAGCATGATACGGCAACGTAGAGCGGTAACAGGGAAACGCAGGAGGAAATACTGTCAATGAACATTATCTACCCCATGGCTACTTTGCACTGCCGGCGCCCGGCGGCCATCGTGATGCTTGTTCTGGTACTGCTTGCGGCAGCCTTCGGTACGCGCGCGGAGATACCGGACGGCGACGGAACCTATGATCAGCTGGTCGACCTGTTCCGGGATCTCCAGACATGGGAGCAGGCGCAGGCCGCCGACATCATGCCCGATTACGGTCAATCCGCGATCGAGCGGCGACGTGCCGACCTGCGGTCCATGCAGCAGCGAATGCTGCAAATGGGCGTGCGGCAATGGCCCGTCGCCCGGCAGGTGGATTACCTGACGGTTCGCGCGGAACTCGACCAGCAGGAATTCATCCTCGAGGTCACGCGGCCCTGGTCGAGAAATCCCGCGTTCTACGTCGAACCCCTGCGCGAACTGGCCTTCACCGAACTGCCTGCAAGCGGCGACGACCTGCTTGCCCTGCAACGCCGGCTGCGGGCCATTCCCGAGTTGCTCGCCGGCGCCCGGGAGAACCTGACCGAGGTGGCCTCCGACTATGCGGATTTCGCGATTCGCTCGCTCACCCTGTCCGACGGCGTGGAAAACGGCTATCCCTATCGGGAAAAGCCGCCCGCCGGCGTCATGGGGTGGTTCGAAGACCTGTATTCGCGGGCGGACGCACAACCCATGCTGAAAGACGACATCGCTGCGGCGCAGGCCGCCATCGGGGATTTCCACCGCTGGTTGGTGGACAATCGCGCGGGGATGAACCGGCTGAACGGAGTCAGTGTCGAGGCGCTGGACTGGTTCGTGCAGAACGCATTGCTGCTGCCCTACACCTCCGCTGAAATGATCGTGCTCGCGGAGCGCGAACTGGACCGCCTGTGGGCCTTCTACGCGCTGGAGCGAAACAGGAACCGCCAGCTTCCGGAACTCGAAATTGCCCGGTCGCGGGCCGACTACCAGGAGAGGCTGGCCGCAACCGACCGCCACCTGCGCAACTGGATTCGCCGGGAAGGCTTCATCTCGATACCCGAGTACATCCCGGACGGTTGGCGCGAGATGGGCTACAACGTGCCCTGGATCGAGCGGGCAACGCCGCCGAACTTCTGGGAGCAGGTACAGTTTCGCGACCCGTCGCCCGACCACCTGCACGCGGTGATACCCGGCCATCGCTTCGATGCACTGGTGGCGGCAAACAACCCCCACCCCATTCGCGGCAAGGTCAACTTCGGCGCCCGCTGGCAGGGTTGGGCCGTGTATCTCGAGGAAGGCGCCCTGCAGGCCGGGGCGCTGGAAGGTCTGCCGCGAACACGGGAACTCATCTACATTTTCGGCATCTGGCGGGCGGCGCGCACACTGGGCGATATCTACAACCAGCGAAACGAAATGACGGCCGCCGAAACCAGCGAATACTGGTTGGACATCACGCCGATGCTGGACCCCGATGTGGCGCGAAAATATGCCTACCTGCGACCCGAACCCGGTCACGGGCTGGAATACACCATCGGCAACATCCAGATGTTCCAACTCCTCGGGCGGCGCAAGCATCAGCTTGGCGATGCCTTCGTGCTGCGCGATTTTCACGATGATTTCATCTCGAAGGGCCGGATACCGATATCCCTGATCCGTTACGAGATGACGGGCTACGACAGGGATGTCGAAGCATTCTGGACGCGCCGCCCGCTGTCTTCTGTCGTCTCGCGCTAGGAGTGTCCAACCCGGCGCGCCGGGACGCTGAGCGGAGGGAACAACGCCGGATTTCGGAAAAGAGTTCGTATGCGGGGCTTCCCTTTCGGCGCGTTAAGCTCGTTCGAACGCCTTGCATACAGCAAGACAATGAGGCCCTGCGCCGAAAGGGAAGCGCCGTATGCGAACTCGTTGCCCGGACCTGGCGGTTCCATGGAAGCCTGCGCCGCACCCGCTACAATTGATATGCTGGACGACGGTGATATTTCGGGTGGGACTGAATGGTAATTGACATAGCGATACTGATCCTGGTTGCACTGGTGGTCGGGTTTACCCTACACAAATCCGACGACACCAATTTCCAGGTCGCGGTCATTCCGGTGGCGGTGCTCCTGCTGTTCTGGCTGGTGCCGGACGGGCAGCGCACCGCGGCAGGCTCCGGCATCGCGCTGGGGACGCTCGCCTACCTCGCCGTGTTTCTGTTCAATCGGGCACGCAGCGTGCCGATGCCCGATTACCCGGTCTTGAGCGCGGCAACGGCAGCAGGAATTCCAGCAAGTCCGCCGGTTTCCGGTAGCCCGGTGCGCCGTACGCCCGCGGCACCGGACGGCCCCTACTACATTCCGAACACACCTCGAAAAACCAGGATCGCCGCGCCGGATACCCAGGGCCAGCGAATGAACTTTGCGGGCCGTGTACTGCGCCGGGACGGAGCCCCGGTGGAGGGTGCCTGCATCGAGATCTGGCACGCGGACGGCAATGGCGACTACGACTACGGGAGTTACAACACCCGCGGACACCAGTTCACCAACGCCAACGGCGAGTTCCTGTTCGAGACCGTCAAGCCGCTGGGATACGGCAGGCGTTCCCTGTCGCTGATCGGCACGGTCGACTACCGTTCGGCGCACATCCACGCCAAGATCCGCATCGATGGCGATACCTTGACCACCCAGGTGTGGTTCCCGGAAGACCCCAGAAACGCCAGGGACATTGCGTACTGGAAGTTCAAGAACACCAACGTGGTCGACTACGAGAATGACGCGCCCGTGCTGACCGCTCGCTTCGACTTCGTCGTTTAGCCGAATCACGTCCTTGTAAAT
>JAPOON010000802.1 GCA_026713405.1 Gammaproteobacteria bacterium | reverse complement strand
TTTCGTGACCACGGCCTTCGCCAACATCGGCTTGTCGGGAGACTATGGCGGCAGCTGGGTGCTCACCCGCCTGGTCGGCCCGGCGCTCGCCAAGGGAATGTACATGACCGCGCGGCGGCTTCCCGCGGAAGAATGCCTGGTGCTCGGCATCGCCAATCGCGTGGTGCTCTTCGACGAACTGCAGCAAACCGCCAACGAGTTGGCCCGCCAGGTCGCCAACGGGCCACGTACGGCAGTCCGCTACATGAAGGAAAACATCAACTTCGCCCAGGGCGCCGATCTCAAGGCGTCCCTGGCGCAGGAAGCCGACCGCATGGTGCGCTGCTCCCGCACCGACGACCATCGCGAAGCAGTGCGCGCGTTCATGGAGAAACGCCCGCCGCGATTCAATCGCCCGGCCTGACGGCTGTTCAATGGATTCCAAATAACAACCTGACGAACTAATCCATGAAAGCCGAGAGACTACGGATGTGTTATTCGAAATCCTCGGGCCCGTGCCGTTCCGGCACTCGCGTTTCTTCAGGCCCCCAGGGCCTGTTGACGCGGCGGCCGCGCTGCACGGCTGGCCGGGCCTCGATTTCCTCGGCCCAGCGGATCACATGGGTATATGAGGCCACATCGAGGAACTCGGCGGCTTCGTAAATGTTGTGCAGCACGAGCGCGCCGTACCAGCCGTAGTTGGCCATGTCGGCAATGGTGTAGTCGTCGCCGCAGAGGAACCGGCGCTCGGCGAGCGTTCGGTTCAGCACATCGGTCAGGCGTTTCGCCTCCATGGTGTAGCGGTTGATGCAGTACTCGATCTTCTCCGGCGCGTAGGCGTAAAAATGGCCGAAACCGCCGCCGATATAAGGCGCGCTGCCCATCTGGAAGAATAGCCACGACAGGCACTCGGCGCGGGCGCCGGGCTCGGTGGGCAGGAAGGCGCCAAACTTTTCGGCGAGGTAGACGAGGATCGCCCCGGATTCGAACACCCGGGTGGGCGGCGAGGTGCTGTGGTCGCAAAGCGCGGGGATCTTTGAATTCGGGTTGAGCGCCACGAAGCCGCTCGAGAATTGTTGACCTTCACCGATGTTGATGAGCCAGGCATCGTACTCCGCTTCCGCGATGCCGGCCTCAAGCAGCTCTTCGAGCATTACGGTTGCCTTGATGCCGTTCGGCGTTGCCAGGGAATACAGCTGCAGCGAGTGCTTGCCGACGGGAAGATCCTTCTCGTGGGTTTCCCCGGCGATCGGCCGGTTGATGCTGGCGAACCGGCCGCCGCTTTCCATTTCCCACTTCCAGACGGGTGGGGGCGTATAAGTCGATGATTCAGTCATGTTCTGCTCTTTTCCGTATTCGGATTCCGGGCTCGAGGTCCGCGATTTTGCGGGCCGCTAGCCCAGACGGGTTTCGTGATTCCACCATGCCTGGTCGCTGAACGAGCGCAGATCGAGTTCGAAAGTCCAGGTGGAACGATGTTGCTGGGCGAGGTGGAAGTAAGTATCGGCGATTTTCTCCGGCAGCAACAACCCGTCGTGTTCCATGCCCCGCGACTCCCGGAACTGCTGGAACCTTTCCGGGCCCAACATCTTGCCGAGGGTGTCGGGGGCATCCACGGCGCCGTCGACGACGATGTGGGCAACGTGGATGCCCTTGGCCGAGAACTCCGCGTTCAGGCTCTGGCAGAGCATGCGCCGGCCGGCCATGGCGGCCGCGTGCGAGTGCTGCCCCGCGTTGCCCCGCATGGCCGCGGTTGCCGAGGTGACCAGAATGGCGCCCTTGCCTCGCTCCGCCATGAGCGGGCAAATGGAAGAGGCGAGCCGGAAGAGGCCGAACGTAGCCATGCGCCAGCCCAGTTCGAACGCCTTGTAGCTGGTGTTCTCCAGCGACCGGTCGCCGATCTGGGCGCCCAGGTTGTATACGGCGACCTCGATTGGGCCAATCTCGGATTCGATGGCGGCCACAAGGTCCTCGATGCCGTTGTCTTCCACCGCGTTCAGCAGGAATCCCGATGCGGCGTTGCCATCCTCTTCGATGGCGCTGACCAGCCGGTTGAGGCCGTCCTGATCCGAGCGCCGGCACAGCACGGCGTGATAGCCCTCCCGGGCGAACCGGCGGCCCACGTTGCCGCCGATGCCGGCTCCCGCCCCAATGATCAGACAAACAGGTTGCATCGATTTTTCCCCCGTTTCTGGAGTGTTGCCCGGCTCTGCGACTGGTTCACCGCGTGGATGTTGTCAAAGGCGCCGGAAACCCTGGTTCGTCGTCCGGGCTCCCTGACGTTTGTATAAGCCCCGAAACGACCGGGCATCCTACCAGAGCGCGCCTGACGGAGTCGCCCGCGACAGCCGTTCCGCGACCTCACGCCTCGACTCGCAGCGTTGCGTGCCGCACAATCCGCCGATTCCGAATCAGGGAGGTAACTCCATGCCGACAGTAGAAACGCGGTGACGCCGTGGTCGTCACCATCAACTATTGGTTGGGCGCGCTCGGTTTCCTGAACCTGAACGAAATTACGGACGCCCGAAGCACCGGCTTGTTCGGCAAGCCGGTTGCTGTGGCGAGCGACCCGTACGGCGAAGAGCGGGCCGCCTGGGACTCTGCGGACGCTCGGTTGGGCGGCTTGTAAGGCGGCCGCCCCATGTGGCAGTTTCCCATCG
>JAPOON010000801.1 GCA_026713405.1 Gammaproteobacteria bacterium | reverse complement strand
GAAAAAATCACATCCTGTTCATCTTGGTGGAACAAATTTTCCATTCCACTTTCTAGCTTCTATTCAACAATCGCCAGCACCGGGAAGCGGGAGCAGGCATGTGGCACGAGCACATTAGTTTCAGCCCGATTGTCGTACGTGCTCCAGACGCAACTGCACCGTCGGGGCTCCGCCGTAGTCGTTGATGTCCAGCCTGTAGACCGTCTGCAGTCGTTTAGCGCCGGCGAGCGGGGCCTGATTGAATGCAATGGCATCCACGAGGCGGCCGCCGGACCTGAGCACCAGCTTCAGATGCGTCTCGCCCACCACTCGCTGGTTGACGATCTCGAACTCACCGTGGAACGAGGGCTCGGGAAACGCCTGTCCCCAGGGCCCGCCGTCGGCCAGGCGCACGGCGTTTTCCAGGGTAATCTCGGAACTCGAGAGTTGCCCATCGGTCTCGACCCTGGCCTCCAGTGCGGCCGCGGGCAGGCGCTCGCGAACGACCCGGTCGAAGGCTTTCGCGAAATGCTCGTAGTGCACGCGCCGGATGGAGAGCCCCGCGGCCATGGCGTGGCCGCCGAACTTGACCAGCAGCCCGGGGTGGCGGCCGGCCACCGCATCGAGAGCGTCGCGGATGTGCAGTTCGGGAACCGACCGGGCAGAGCCGCGCAATGAGTTGGGTTCCGCGTCGCCGGCCGGCGCAAAGGCGATGACGGGCCGGTTGATGCGCTCGCGCAGCCGGCCGGCGACGATGCCGACAATCCCCTGGTGCCAGCCGGGATCGAAAACCGAAACGCCGTAGCGTTCCTGCGTCTTTCGCCCCTGCTCGGCCACGATCAGTTCGGCCTCCGCCACCATCTCCTGCTGCAACTCGCGCCTGGTGGTGTTGAGTTCATCCAGGGCGGCGGCGTGCCGCCGTGCCTCCGCCAGGGACTCCGCCAGCAGGCATTTGATGCCCAACGACATGTCTTCCAGGCGCCCGGCAGCATTCAGCCTCGGGCCGAAGTAGAACCCCAGGTCAGAGGCCCGCAGGCCGGACAGGCTCCGTCGGGACACCTCCGCCAGTGCCTGAATTCCAGGCCGGCAACGGCTCTTCCGCATGCGCAACAGCCCCTGATGAACCAGCGTGCGGTTGTTGCGGTCCAGGGGGACCACGTCGGCGACGGTGCCCAGGGCGACCAGGTCGAGCCATTGGGCGAGATTCGGTTCCGCCGTGCCGCTGCTTGCGAACCAGCCCGCGTCCCGCAGCACGCGGCGCACCCGGGAGAGAACGCAATAGATGACGCCGACGCCGGCAATGGCCTTGCTGGGAAAGCCGCAGCCCGGCACGTTCGGATTGACGATGGCATGGGCCGGCGGAAGTTTCGCGCCGGGCAGGTGATGGTCGGTGATGATGACATCGACACCCCCGGCGTTGGCGAGTTCGACGCCCTCGATGCTGGAGACGCCGTTGTCCACGGTGATCAAGAGGTCCGGATTCCTTGCGAGCGCCACGCGAACGATTTCCGGAGACAGGCCGTAGCCGAATTCGAACCGGTTCGGAACCACGAATTCGACGCTTTCCGCGCCAAAGGCGCGCAATACCGATACGCCGAGCGCCACCGATGTCGCGCCGTCCGCATCGAAGTCGCCGACGAACAGAATGCGCTGCCCTTCCCGGACGGCCTCCGCAATGCGCCCCGCGGCGGTATCGATATCCCGCATGGGCGCGGGATCCGCCAGGCCGGCCAACGACCGCTGCAATTCGTCCGCCGAGGCAATGCCCCGATTTCCATAGATCCGCCGCAACAGGGCGGGAACGCCGGGCATGTCCGGCGCCTGGCCGCCCCGCTCCACGATCGTCAGCCCGGTGTCAGCGTGCAACACACACCCTCGGTCAATCGAAGTGCTCCACCCGCATGCACTTTATTTCGCCCACGACATCGGGCATCGCCTGCACCTCGGCGATTGCCGCGTCGATCACCGACTGGCGAACCCCGTTGGTGAGGATGACGATGGGTACCCAGGACGACCGGCTGCCGTCGCCGTTGATGCGAACGGCCCGTTCCCGCTGCACCGCGCCCTCGATGCTGATGTCGTTCGCGCCAAGCGTGTTGGCCACCTTGCCGAATACCCCCGGCGCATCCCGGGCCGGAATGCGCAGATAAAAGGCGGATTGCACGGCGCTCATGGGGAGCATCCGACGTTCCTGGCCTCCCGCGCGGTACTCGGGCACCTCGCCGCGGGCGATTGCGATGAGGTCGGCAACCACCGAGGACGCTGTCGGTGCCGCGCCCGCACCCGCACCGTGAAACAGGGACGCCCCTGCTGCATCGCTTTGGATGAGCACCGCGTTCATGACGCCCCGAACCTGTGCCAGCATGCCGTGTTCGGGAACCAGTGTCGGATGCACCCGGGCTTCGATGCCGTCTACGGACCGGCGCGCTATGCCCAGATGCTTGATGCCATAGCCCAGTTCGGCGGCGTAGCCGATATCCTCCGCAGTGACGCCGGCAATGCCTTCGGTGAACACGCCATCCATGCCGAAGCCCACGTCGAAGGCGAGCGCCGCGAGTATCGACAGCTTCTGGGCCGCATCGATGCCTTCCACGTCAAAGGTCGGATCGGCTTCCGCGTATCCGAGTGCCTGTGCCGCCGCCAGGGCATCCTCGAAGGTCGAGCCCTGCTCCGACATGGCCGTCAGTATGTAGTTCGACGTGCCGTTGATGATGCCGGCAACGGTCTGCACCCGACTGGCCGCCAGCCCCCGGGTCAGCGAGCCGATGATGGGAAT
>JAPOON010000800.1 GCA_026713405.1 Gammaproteobacteria bacterium | reverse complement strand
GGATGACTGGACGCAGGTTTTCAAAGGCCGGGATGCCTGTTTCGCCCCCGTGCTGACCCTCACCGAGGCGGCGCAGCACGCGCACAGCAAGGCCCGGCAAAGCCATCTGACGGTTGACGGGATTCTGCAGCCGGCGCCCGCCCCGCGCTTTTCCAGGACGCCGTCCGGCATTCAGGGGCCGCCTTCGAGCCCGGGCAAAGACCCGCGGGAGAGCCTGTCCGGGTGGGGGCTCGACGATGCCGAGATCGGGCGGCTGATCAAGTCCGGCGTGGTGAACTGAACGGACTACCCCTCGCCGGGGAAGCGGCCGTTCACCTGCTCAAGCGCGTCGGCGTAGCGCGTGATCGTTGCCACGAACCATCAGGCGGCCGCCTCGCCCCGGCCGGGCGCCCGCCACTCGGCCAGCAGGTCTGCCTGGCAGGCCCGGGCTGCCTCGACGCTCGCCAGCTTGATGTGGCCGAAGCCCCGGATACGGTCGGGCACCGAAGCGATGCTGACCGCGAGCCCATGGTTGTCGTCGTTCAGACCGTCGAGCAGTTCGCCGACGGTCTGCTCGTAGTCGACGATGAGTTGCCGCTCGAGCTTCCGCTCGGCGGTGCGGCCGAACGGGTCGAAGGCCGTGCCGCGCAGGAATCGCAGGCGGGCGAGCAGCCGGAACAGCGGCAGCATCCAGCCGCCGAATTCCATCTTGCGGGCCAGGCCCGTTACCTTGTCCTTCGGGGCGATGGCCGGCGGCGAGAGGTTGAAGCGGAGCTTGTAGTCCCCCTCGAACTGCTCGTTCAGCTTGCGCCGGAACTCCGGGTTGGCATACAGCCGCCCCCCCTCGTACTCGTCCTTGTAGGCCATGAGCTTGTAGGCGTGACGCGCCACCGCTTCAGCCAGGCCCTGCTTGCCGTGCGTCCGGTTCTCTTCCGCGCGGCGTACCGTATCCACGAGCGATCGGTAGCGTTCGGCATAGGCCGGGTTCTGGTAGTCCGCCAGGTCCGCTGCACGTCGGTCGAGCAACTCATCGAGTGATGGTTGTGCAACGCTGGAGGACGTCCCGCCCGCAACGGACATGACGGCATCGAGATCGTGAGCCGCCCGCCGGCCCCATTCGAACGCCTCCTGATTCCACGCCACGCTGACCCCGTTCAGCGCGATGGCATCGAAGATTGCCGCCCTGGACAGGGGCACAAGGCCCTGCTGCCAGGCGTAACCCACAAGGAACAGGTTGCTGCCGATGGAGTCTCCGAGCAGCCGGGTGGCAATGCGCGTGGCATCGATGAAGTCCACTCGCTCCGCTCCCAGGGCGCCCAGCAATCGCCCCCGCAGGTTGTCGCCGGGGTAGACGAGATCCGGATTGCGGGTGAAATCGCCGGTGATGGTCTGCCAGGTGTTAACGACCGCCCGCGTCCGCTCCGGGTCTGCCACCGCGAGCCCCTGGTCGCCGCCGGCCACCAGCAGGTCGCAGCCGATGATCAGGTCTGCCCCGCCCGCATTGATGCGCGCCGAGCGTATGACTCCGGGCCGTTCGGCGATGCGGATGTGGGTGGTGACCGGGCCGCCTTTCTGGGAGAACCCCAGTTGATCGACGATGGAGACGCCCTTGCCGTCGATGTGCGCCGCCATGCCCAGGATGGCGCCGATGGTGACCACGCCGGTGCCTCCCACCCCGCCGATCAGCATCGCCACGGAACCGTCCGCCGGAATGACGATCTGCTCCGGCTCCGGCAGCGCCTCCCATACGGCCGGTGCATCGACCTGGCCCCGTCCCTTGCGCAGCGTGCCGCCAAGCACGGTCACGAAGCTGGGGCAGAACCCCTTGTTGCACGAATAGTCCTTGTTGCAGGCAGACTGGTCGATCGCGCGCTTGCGGCCGTACTCCGTCTCGACGGGCAGCACGGCAACGCAGTTCGACTGCTCGCCGCAGTCACCGCAGTTCTCGCAGACCCGGTCGTTGATGAACAGGCGTTTGGCCGGGTCCGGGTAACTGCCGCGCTTGCGCCGGCGCCGTTTCTCGGCGGCGCAGGTCTGGTCGTAGATCAGTATCGACGCCCCCTCCACCTCGCGCAGTTCCCGCTGCACGAAATCCAGGTCGTCCCGGTGGTGCAGGGTCGTGCCGGGCGCAAACCCGGGCTGCCTGCCGAACTTCTCCGGCTCGTCGGTGACCACGGCAATGCGCTGAATGCCCTCGTTGCGCACCTGTTGGGTGATCTGGGGCACGGTGAGCTGGCCGTCTACCGGTTGACCGCCGGTCATGGCCACGGCGTCGTTGAACAGGATCTTGTAGGTGATGTTCACTCCGGCAGCGACGGCGGAGCGGATCGCCAGGATACCGGAGTGGTAGTAGGTGCCGTCGCCAAGCTGCTGAAAGACGTGGGGGGTGCGAACGAACGGAGCCTGCCCGATCCAGGCCACGCCCTCGCCGCCCATCTGGCTGTAGGAATGGACGTCGCGGTCCATCCAGTTGGCCATGAAGTGACAGCCGACGCCGCCGTAGGCGCGGCTGCCCTCCGGCACGCGGGTGGAGGTGTTGTGCGGGCAACCGGAGCAGAAATACGGCAGACGGG
>JAPOON010000799.1 GCA_026713405.1 Gammaproteobacteria bacterium | reverse complement strand
GAGAAAAGCACCGCGGGGGGGTGGGGCGCCCGGCCGCGGGAGCGCGGGGTGGGGGCGCCCCCCCCCTCTCCCCCCCCGATCCTCGGCACCCCGCCGATTCGCGGCTTCGATGCACTCCGCGCCAAGGTTCGCCGGCAACAGGGCATCGTGCAGCGCCTCGTATTCGGGATTGGCCCGGTACGCCTTGCCGTGGTCCACGAAGTTGCGGTTGATATCGACATTGTTTTCGTTGACGCGCCGCAGCCAGGCGGTGCCGTAAGGATTGATCAGGTTCACCAGCACGACGGCGACGTTGTCGGGCAAGCCCTCCGGGCCGTCGCTTTGCAACCAGCCGATGAGCGCGCCGGCGCCGCAATACCCCTCCACGCCATGCACGCCGGTGACCAGCAACAGCACTCTGGATGCGCTCTCGTCCCCGAGGCGCGCCACGTCGGTGGCCAGCGGTTCGCCTGCGGGCCCGGTTGACGGGTGCGCGCAGGTCAGTACCTCCCCGCCGCGCAACGTGACCGCGTCCCTGAACGCGCCGCGAACGGCAACATAGGACCGGTGAAAGTACTGACCTGAACCCATTCGCATTCCGCAGGGCCCCTGAGGTGGCCGTAGCCTATCAGGGTCCACGATTCGAATGTTTGCGGGAGGGTGGCCGATAGTATGCGTTTGCGGTGGCATCTATGCTTAAATTGAGCGGATATGTTGGGCGACGAGAAAGGGCCGGGCCGCGAATACAGCGGCGAACTCGCCAGCTTTGCCACGCGTTTTCCCAGGGCCGACAGGAGCCGCTACGGATTTGCCGAATGGGATACCGCCGGCGACCACGCTGCGGGCGGGCGGACGCTGTTCGCCTCGGACCGGGGGTTGCTGGTCGGCGTTTCCGCGATGCGCTGCCGGGAATCCTGGTCGGAGCCCAGCGTCGGCGAAGACTATCTGAAATTGCACTTCCGGCTGGAAGGCGAGAACCGGATACGGCTCGCCGAGGGCAAGTCCTATTCGATCCGGCCTGGCACCTGCAGCATTATTTCGCACCCCCGCGGCCTGGAGAAAAGCGAGTGTTGGCCCGGTAACGGGGTGGAAGCCTCGATCACGCTGGCGTGCAAGGCACCGTTGATCGGCGAGTACTTCGAACGATGCGCCTCGCAGTTGCCCGGCCCCGTGCACGATTTTCTCGATCGCGGCAGCAGCGACTTCTGGTGGCGGGCGGTACCCATGAACGTCGAGATGCACAGTTCCGCGAGGTCCCTGGTATCGAGCATGATCGAGAACCGGCTGTCGCCGCTGCAGCTCGAAGCGCTTTCGCTGCAGCTTCTGTACCTGGGACTGAGAAGCCTCGAGTGCGGCTCCAGAAGGATATCCCTGCCGCTCGGCAACCGGGATCTGCGCATCATCGAGCATGCGGCGAAAATCCTGCAACGGGAGTTTGCCGACGCACCGAGAATCGGTTGCCTCGCGAGACGCGTGGGCATGAACGACGCCAAGCTGTGCGCCGGGTTCAAGCAGGCCTTCGGCATGACTATTTCCGACTATTCCCGGCACCTGCGTATGCGCCGGGCCAAGGCGTTGCTCGAGGAGTCGGGGCTGAGCATCATCGAGGTAGCCCTCGAGGTCGGCTACAGTCACGCGAGCAACTTCGCGACGGCGTTCAAGCGCTACTATGGCGTCACGCCCAGGCAGGCCCGCCGGGGCAGCCTGCACCGCAATCGCCCGGCCGCGGTTCAGGCGCGACCGCCCGGGACGCCGGCGGTTATCGGAGCCGAAACCGTAGCTGCATCCCGATCTCACGGGGCCGGATGATGAATTCCTGAAGGCCGAGCACCGAGGTCGGTGCGGTGCTCGAGACGACGCCCCGCTCGTCGGTTAGGTTTCTGACGAAGAACTCGAGATCGAACCGTTCCTGGCCGATCAGGGCCCGCAGGTTGATCACATCGTAGCTGCCCAGGCGCACCGAGGCGCCGGTGCCGGCCTCCGCGGCAGACAACACATCGCCGACGTGGTTGTAGTCGGCCCGGAGATAACCGCTCCACTCGGTGTTCAGCGTGTAGTCGTACTGAATGCCGATACTCAGGCTTTCCTCGGGCGACCCGGGCACCCGGGCGCCGTTCTCGAAGCCCGAGCGCGGGTCGACGTCGTCGAATTCCGTGTTGCTCACGGATGCGGCAAGGTCGACGCGCAGGTTGTCGGTCAACAGCGCCGTGATCTCGATCTCGGCGCCCTCGCCGGTGGCATCCCCGGCGTTGACGATGGGCGTGAATCCGCAGAGCAGTTGCAGCGTTGTCTGTATGTCTTTCCAATCGGTGCGGTAGACGGCGGCATTCAGCGTCGTGCGGCCGTTGCCCAGCGTCCACTTGCCGCCCAGTTCGTAGTTCCAGAGGGTATCCGGCTTGGTGAGGCTCAGATTTCCGAGTTCGGCCAGTTCGGCGCCGCAAGGCCCGGCCGGAACGGTCTCGTTGATCACCCCGGTGCGGAAGCCCTGTGCCGCCTGGACGTAACCGAAAAAGCTGTCGTTGGGGGAGTATGACAACTGGAACTTGGGATTGATCTCGTCCGAGGAAGCGTCCCCGTCATCAAGCAGCGGGAACGGCGACTCGGCGATCAGCCCCACCTGGCTCTCGGAGAACTCGAGGTCGGTATCGAAGTAACGCAGCCCCGCGCCGATTTCCCAGTCATCGTTGATGGCGTAGGTAAATTCGCCGAAGAAGGCCAACTGTTTCTCGTCGAACTCCTTGGCGCTGTCGAACAGCGGGCCGCCGGGGCCGAAGAAGGTCCAGGACAGGCAGGAAGGGCAGGCGTGGTCAATCAGCGACTGGGCGGAAGACTGCTCGTGTTTCGAGTAGAAACCGCCAACCAGCCATTGCAGGGCGCTGTCGTTCGCGGACTGCAGCCGTACCTCCTGGGTCAGGATCTCGTCTTTCTGGTTGTCGTTCAGCCCCCAGGGGAAGTAGACGCCGAAGTTGAGCACGGGAAAGGTGGAGGCATCGCGCCGCTGCACCAGGTCGCGCTCGGTATACGAGGTCGAGGAGATGAGGGAAACATCGCCGAAGCTGTAATCGATGACCAGGTTGGCGATGTCGAGGTCCTCGCCGAGTTCCTGCTCCTGAAAGTGATCGATGCCGTGGGAGTTGGCGTAGTCGCCGATCGTGGAATCGATATCCGGCGATCCGGGGCCCATGCGGCTGTCCTGGGTGACATAGGTGAACTGCACGTCGAGTTGCTCGGAGGGGCGCCACAACAGGCTGACCCGGCAGCCCGAGGTATCCTCCTCGTTGATGTCCTCCGCGGTGGACGCCGGCACGCCGGGGGAAACGATGGTGCCGGGCGGAAACGGCGCGCCGATGAACACGAAGCCGAAGATGGCGCTCAGGTCGAACTCCGGATTTCCCGGAAAGTGGTT
>JAPOON010000798.1 GCA_026713405.1 Gammaproteobacteria bacterium | reverse complement strand
TCATGAACTGTGTCGATGTGTGCCCCAAGGAACTCAACCCCACCCGGGCGATCGGCAAGATCCGCACCATGATGCTCTCGGAGGGTACTTGAGCCATTGCGGGCAAGGGCGCGGCGGCAAGGCAACTGCCATGCAGCCGCGTAGACACCTGATGGCCGGGCGCACCCATGGCTGAATCCGAACTCGAACGCATGCGCAAGAGCTCGCACCTCGCGGGCGCCAATGCGGCCTACATCGAGGCCATGTACGAGGAATTCCTGACCGGCGGCGGAGAACTGCCGCCGGAGTGGGAGCGCTACTTCGGTGACCTGCCGCCACTCAAGGACGAAAACGGCGACAAGGCCGTGGAGGTGCCCCACAGCGGCATCGTCCAGCATTTCGAGCGCATCGGCCGCAACCGCCTGAAGGCGCGCCCGGAGCGGCAGAGCGCGGCGGTGGAGAGCGAGCACGAGCGCAAGCAGATGCGCGTGCTGGAACTCATCTCCGCCTACCGGCACCGGGGCCACAAGAAGGCGAGCATCGACCCCTTGAACTTGATGGAACGGCCGGAAATGCCGGTTCTCGACCTCGCCTATCACGGTTTGTCGGTGGCGGAACTCGAGGAGATCTTCGACACCGGCTCGCTCGGCTACCACGACGGCAACGCCAAGCTGCGCGAGATTGTCGAGACCCTGGAGATGACCTACTGCGGCAGCATCGGCGCCGAGTACATGCACATCGTGCAGGCGGACGAGCAGATGTGGGTGCAGCACCGCCTGGAGCGGGCGCGCTCGAAACCGCCTCTCACCGCTGCGGAAAAGCGCCGCATCCTGGAGCGGCTGACGGCGGCGGAAGGCCTGGAAAAGTACCTGCACGGGCGTTACCCGGGCACCAAGCGCTTCGGCCTCGAAGGCGCCGAGTCGCTGATACCCTGCCTGCACGAACTGCTGCAGCGGCTCGGTTCCCACGATGTGCTGGAGACGGTCGTCGGCATGGCCCACCGGGGCCGACTGAACGTGCTGGTCAACATCCTGGGCAAGGACCCCTGGGACCTGTTCAGCGAGTTCGACGGCAAGGTGGACGAGTCCCTGGCCTCCGGCGACGTGAAGTACCACCAGGGTTTCTCCACCAATGTGATGACGCCGGGGGGCGAGATGCACCTGGCGCTGGCCTTCAACCCCTCGCACCTGGAGATCGTCGGCCCCGTGGTGGCGGGTTCCGTGCGCGCCCGGCAGGACCGCCGGCGCGACTACGGCGGCAACCTGGTGGTACCCATCGTGGTGCACGGCGATGCGGCCTTCGCCGGCCAGGGCGTGGTGATGGAGACGCTGCAGATGTCCCAGACCCGGGGTTTCAAGACCGGCGGCACCGTACACATCATTCTCAACAACCAGATCGTCTTCACCACGCCCCGGCAGGACGATGCCCGCTCCACCGAGTACTGCACCGAGATCGCCAAGATGGTGCAGGCGCCCATTTTCCACGTCAACGGCGACGACCCGGAGGCGGTGATCTTCGTTACGCAGTTGGCGGCAGACTATCGCATGTATTTCCGCAAGGACGTGGTCATCGACCTGGTCTGCTACCGCCGCCGCGGGCACAACGAGGCCGAGGAGCCGATGAAGACCCAGCCCCTGATGTACAAGCGCATCAGGGCGCTGCCGACCACCCGGGAACGCTATGCGGAAACTCTGGTCGAAGAGCAGGTGGTGAGCCGCAACCAGGCCTCCGAGATGGCGGAACGGTACCGGAACACCCTGGAGAGCGGCGGCCACGTGGCGCTGTCCATCGTCCAGGAACCGAACGAGGGCCTGTTCGTCGACTGGCGGCCCTATCTGGGTCACGAGTGGACCGCCGCCGCGGACACCCGGGTGCCGCGCAAGCAGTTCATCGAGGTTGCCGAGCGGCTCGGGCGCGTTCCCGACGGCTTCGAACTGCAGCGCCAGGTGCAAAAGACCATGGACGACCGCGCGCGCATGACCGAGGGCGAAATGCCGGTGAACTGGGGCTACGCCGAGACCATGGCGTACGGCACCCTGGTGGTTGAAGGGCATGGCGTGCGCCTGACGGGGCAGGATGTGGGCGTGGGCACGTTCTCGCACCGACACGCCTGCCTGTACAACCAGGTTGACGGCAAGCGCTACATTCCGCTCAACCACCTCTCGGAGACCACCAACTTCGACATCTACGACTCGCTGCTCTCCGAGGAAGCGGTGCTCGCCTTCGAATACGGCTATGCCACCACCACGCCCAAGGAGCAGATCATCTGGGAAGCCCAGTTCGGCGATTTCGCCAACGGCGCCCAGGTGGTGATCGATCAGTTCGTCTCTTCCGGGGAGGTAAAATGGGCGCGGCTGTGCGGCCTGACCATGCTGCTGCCCCACGGTTACGAAGGGGCCGGCCCCGAACACTCCTCGGCGCGCCTGGAACGCTACCTGCAGCTCTCGGCCGAACACAACATGCAGGTATGCGTGCCCACCACCCCGGCCCAGGTGTTTCACATGCTGCGCCGCCAGATCATCCGGCCGCTGCGCAAACCGCTGGTGGCGCTGACGCCCAAGAGCCTGCTCAGGCACAAGCAGGCGGTCTCGACGCTCGAGGAACTCTACGACGGCGCCTTCCAGACCGTGCTCGGTGAAATCGACGACATCGACCCGGACGGCGTCGACCGGCTGGTGCTGTGCAGCGGCAAGGTGTACTACGAGCTGCTCGAGGCGCGGCGCGCGGCGAACGCGGAAAACGTGGTGATTCTGCGCATCGAGCAACTGTACCCGTACCCGCGGGAAGACCTGGCCCGGGCGATCGCATCCTACAAGCGCCTCAGGCGCGTGGTCTGGTGCCAGGAGGAACCCATGAACCAGGGCGCCTGGTTTCAGACCCAGCACAAGATGCGCCAGGCAATTGCCGCCCACGAAGCGTTCCCCAACCTGGAATACGCGGGCAGAGACTCCTTCGCGGCGACCGCGGGCGGCTACATGCAGATGCATAACGACCGGCAGCAGCGCCTGGTCAGAGACGCACTTTTCGGATAACGGCCATGGACATCAAAACGCCTACCTTCCCGGAATCGATCACCGAGGGCTCGGTCGCCGTCTGGCACAAGGGGCCCGGCGAGGCGGTGCGGCGGGATGACCTGCTGGTGGACATCGAGACGGACAAGGTGGTTCTGGAAGTGGTGGCGCCCGCCGACGGCAAGCTCAGCCGCATCGTCAAGCAGGAGGGCGACATCGTTGCCAGCGAGGAATTGCTGGCGACCTTCGAGCCGGGCGAGGTGGCCACGCCG
>JAPOON010000797.1 GCA_026713405.1 Gammaproteobacteria bacterium | reverse complement strand
GCTGGCCCTTGGTAAGAATGCCGCCCGTGTGCATGCGGGAGGGGGCGCCCGGCGCGCTGGATGCCGCAACGGAAGAACCCGTCGCCGCCGCCCTGCGGCGTCGCGGGTGCACCTGCCTCATCGTGGCGCACCGGCTCAGCACGGTGCGGGATTGCGACGAAATCGTCGTGCTCGAGAGGGGCGTCGAAGTGCAGCGGGGCACCCATGACAAGTTGATTGCGGACACCGGCGGCAGCTATCACAAGCTGGTCAGGTCAGGCTGATGCAGGACACGAGCCAGCAATACAAAACGATTGCCGATCTCGCCGCTCGCTCCGGTACATCCGTGCCCTGCGCCGGCAACCAGCCGGTGAAGCTCGACGATGCGGACAGTGTCTGGTTTATCGACCGGGGCGCGGTCGATCTCTTCCTGGTTGAGTTCAGGGACGGGGTCGAGCAGGCTTCACCGCAGCATCTGCTGCGCCGTGCAGCGGGCAGCCTGCTGCCCGGGGTCGCACCGGACGAACAGGACGACAACGGCAAGGACACGACGCTCAGCCTGATTGCCAAAGGATTGCCGGGTACCGTGCTGAAGCGCCTGCCGGCAACCCGGCTGTCCGAGGTTCATCCAGCGGAACAGGCAGAACAGACGGAGGCGTGGCTGACAGACATCACGGACACGCTTGCGCGTTTCGTAAGCCGGCTTCCGCGCCCGACTGCCCTGGCTGAGCCCGGCCTGACCCAGACCCTGGGCCCTTGTACGCTATCCGTACGGCGCGGGGTGGTCTGGGTGTCCGAGCCATCGCAGGGTACGGGTCTGTTCATGGACATGGTCGACCAGGCGGAAGTCGCCGAGGCGAGCGGCTCTCACGAAGTCGTTACGCCGCTGACGCGGTCCAGTTGGCTCACTTTGTTCGGCGAGGCGACAGTTTCGGGTAAATCCACTGAAACGCTTGCGGAACAGGGCGTGCTGCAGCCGGCACTCGCCGCGTTTCACGCAGTCGCCTTCAATCTGGAGCGCCTCAACCGCCGCCTGGCGGTGGTGGATGACGCGAATCTCGAGCGCGAGCGGACCTCCAGCCGCCGCACGGCCGAAAAAGCCGCCAGGGCGCGGCTATTCAACATGTACGACATGCCGGTCGATCGGGATGCCGATGCCGAGGACACGGCACTCTCGGACGCGCTGCAGATCATCGGCCGCCGCCAGGGATTCGACTTCAAGATTCCTGTGCGCTCGGGGCCTTCCAGCCCTCCGGTCGGACTCGTGGACATTCTGGATGTATCCGGCGTACGCGCCCGGCGCGTGCGACTCAAGACCGGTGAGGACTGGTGGCGTGGCGACAGCGGCCCGATGCTGGCATTTCGCGCCGAGGACGGTCGTCCCGTAGCGTTGCTGCCGCGTTTGTTCGGGCGCTATCGAGAGATCGACCCGGTCACCGGACGCAGTACCCGGATCGCGGCGGATCGTGCGGGGGCGCTTCAGGACGAAGCATGGATGTTCTACCGGCCATTGCCGTCGGGGAACGTAAAACCGGCAGACCTCCTGGGAATCGCCTTGCGTGGATCGGCCGGCGATCTGGCGAGACTGGTGATTGCAGGGCTTCCTGGCGGATTGATCAAACTGCTGCCGGCACTCGCCCTGGGATTCGTCGCAACCCATGCCGTAGCGGGCGGAAGCCCCGGAGCGCTCTACGCTGTGGCCGTGACGCTTGCCGGATTCGGCCTGTTCGGCGCAATGCTGCACCTGCTGCAAAGCACGGCGATGATGCGGCTCGAGGGTCGCTCGGCCTCACGCGCCGAAGCTGCCTTCTGGGACCGCCTCATGCGCCTTCCGTCAAGCATTCTGCACCGTCACCCGGCGGGCGATCTGGCCATGTCCGGCATGACTTTCCAGCATCTTCGTGATGGTTTGCAGGGAATCGTCGCCGACAGTCTGCTTTCCATCTTTTTCCTGCTTCCGGTGTTTGCCGTCATCTTTTTCTACGATACCGCCCTCGGGGTAATCGCCCTCGCTTTCAGCCTGGTTTCGCTGCTGGTCACCGTCGCGCTCGGATTGCGCCAGATCGTACCGCATGGGCGGATGATCGGGGCGGCTCGCCGCGTCGTCGGCCGGCTGTTCCAGATTGTAGAAGGCATCGCCAAGCTGCGTGTGGAAAACGCGGAAGCATCGGCTTTCGCCATCTGGGCGCGGGACTATCGCGAGCAGAAGCGCGCGGAACTCGAACTGGGCGCGCTAGAGGGGCATTCGCAGGCGTTCGGTGCCGCGGTTCCCTTCATCGCCGCCGGGGTATTGCTTTTCGCCGTGTCCACGACGGGCGACCGGGTTGTTCCGGTAGGCGACTTTCTCGTTGTCTACACCCTGTTCATCGCCTTTCAGTCCGCAATTGCCCGGCTCGGCGAGTCGTTCGGTTCCGTTGCCGCCATGCTGCCGGCGTTCGACCAGATGCGTCCCCTGCTCGCCGCGGTTCCGGAATCCGAGGTCGAAGGAGAGCCAGTTGAACGTCTGGGCGGCGACGTTCTGTTCGATCGCATTTCCTTCCGCTACGATCCCGACGGCCCGCTGATCCTCGACGATGTCACCATTCGCGCCCGTCCCGGCGAATTCGTCGCGATCGCAGGCGAGTCGGGCGCCGGCAAGAGCACCCTTTTCCGGCTCGCACTCGGCATGGACCGGCCGTCGGCCGGCGCCGTGTACTACGACGGGCGCGACCTGCGGCACCTGAACCTGAAACAGGTTCGCCGCAAGATCGGCGCGGTTCCCCAGTCCGTGCGTCTCCATCCCCAGGATCTATGGGACAACATCGTCGCACACCACGAGGCGGTGACCGTCGACGATGTCTGGGCAACCGCCCGGGCCGCCGGCATCGAGAGCGAGATCAAGGCGATGCCCATGGGGTTGATGACGATGGTCGGTGCCAGCGGGTCTGTGCTGTCCGGCGGCGAGAGTCAGCGTGTCACCATCGCCCGGTCGCTGATCGGCGGTCCGCGAATCATGCTGCTCGACGAAGCGACCAACTGGCTCGACAACGAGAATCAGGCCGAGGTCATGCAGAACCTGGCTCTTTTGACTTCAACTCGAATCGTAATCGCCCACCGCCTGTCAACGCTGGAACAGGCTGACCGGATTTACGTCATGCAGGCTGGCAAGGTGGTACAGACGGGCTCCTTCGAGGAACTCATGGACATTGGCGGCGCGTTCAACGAACTGGTCAAAAGGCAGATCGCCTGATCCGCATTTTCAGACCCGAATTCATCGGCCAGCTGCATTCGCGCCCCTGCTCGCCGAGGCAATGTACGACAGGCTCGCCTCTGCGGCTTCAACCCCGCTTTTCATGGCGCCGTTCAGGGACGGCAGAAGCATGTAGTCGCCTGCGAGGAACAGCCCCCGCGTGCATTGGGGCAGCCGCAAACGCATGTCGTGCACGTCCCTGAGCATGCCGCCGGGCGCGAGACACAGGCCTTCCGGCCAGCGGTAGACCCTGGCGAACAGGGGTTGTTCCGGCATGGCGGGAAAGAACCGGCGCATTTCTTCAGCCACGCGGCGCACGATTTCATCGTCGTTCAAGGCAAAGAGTGCCCCTGCCTGCTCGCCGATGGCCAGCGCATGTACGAGGGTCCTGCCTGGAGGCGCCGCCTCCGGAGTCGTGGCCGCCAGATTGGTAACCATCGTCAGAAAGGTTGGAGAACCCGGAGGAAAGAGCCCCGCGTGAGATCCCTCCTCCAGGATGTTCGTATCCAGCCCAAAGGCTACGTTGCAGCAAGAGCCGTAGCTGACACGTTCAAGCACGGCCCGCAGTTCTCCAGGCAATTCCGGATTGATTCGTGCGGCGCTCGAAGCGGTGGTGGCGCAAATGACTGCATCGGCCTCGATCTTTTCTCCACTGGAAGTGACAACGCCGCTCGCCGCCCCGTCTTTAACGACAATTTGTTCGACCGGGGTGGAAACGCGAATGAGATTCGCGCAGGCATCCGTCAGTGCCTTTGCCAGGGCGCCGATTCCCTGCCTGGGCAGATAGCTGCGCGTAGCCGGATTGATGGTCCAGAGCCACAGCAACGCCATTCCATAGGCAGCCCCCACCCGGTCGGAACTCCCCGCGGTGAAACAGTTGAGGTCCAGTTCTCCAGACTGTTGCAAATACCGGCCAAGGGAATTGGCGCGAGCGAATTCGGCGAAGCTCTCGCCTGTGTCCAGGTCCAACATTCGGGAATGGTCTTCGAAATCGAGATCCCCGGCGCGCTTCTTGAGCATCCCGAACAGGCGCATGAATTCCCAATTTCCGGCCAGCGTGTGCTGCGGCGAAAAGAGCATGGTGCGCAAGGTCGTCAGGGTCTGCTTCAGCGAACCACCCACGTAGGCGCCCCAAAAGTGGCCGTCGGCGTAGCTTTGGCCGCCTTTCTTTTTGGGGCTTTGCCACAATTCCACGCCCAGATCGCGCGCCAGGCCTCTGGTCGTTGTGAAGGACTCATGGATGACGCTGGCGCCGCCATGCACATGAAAGCCGTCGATCTCCTCGCAGAACATGCGCCCGCCGATCTTCTCCGAGGCTTCCAGTACCCGAACGCGGCAATTGCTGTCCTTGCGGCGGACCGCGAGAGTCCAGGCAGCGGCGAGGCCGGCCGCACCTGCGCCTACCACCAGGATTTCCGATCCCTCCGGAGACACGCCTTGATTGCGAGCCGGACGAGTTTCAGGACCAGTCATGGGGTATTCTCCCGCCCTACCGAAGCTTCGGATACTAACAGCACCGCAGGCGATTGCGTCCAGGGACTTACGGCTCTGTCAGGATCCAGACTAATGGAAGGCAGCAATGAATAAACCCATTGACGCGGAAGATCACATCGCTAAGAGAGCCAGCGAAGACCCTGACTTTCGCGAACGTCTTCTGTCGAAGCCGAAAGCAACCATCGAACAGGAATTCGGCGTGACGCTCGCCGAAGATCACGAGATTCACGTGCATGAAGAAACCGATGCCTTGACGCATCTGGTGCTGCCCCCGAGGAGCAAGCAGAGCGACGAGGAACGGGACGCCGCCAGGACAGGCGTGGCCTCTCTCGAGTTTCTCAAAAAAACCATGTACGACCCCGCGCCTCCGATCCGTCCCGCCGGGGCGAACCCGGCGGACGCACGGTTGAGTTCGCTCGCGGTCGGAGAACTGGCGAAGGCAGGTAGGGAAAGCATCCGCCGCGGTCTCGATTTCCTCGAATCCACGCTCGATGAAAACGGAGCCTGGCACTGCATCCGGTTCAACATAGCCGACCCGAACGTTCCCCGGCATTTCGAAAGGCCCGCGTTTATCTCCGCGCTGTGCGTACTTGCCCTGGAAAGCTGCGATGAAGAGCGCGCCAGGGCCCTGTGTGCGCGTACCCGGTCCCATCTTGTCGACACGATGGAATATCCCGGATTGTGGCGCTATTACCGCCATCTGCCCCTGGATCTCGACAGCACCGCACTCTGTTCGCTCGTTCTTGCATCCCACCGATCCCACCCCTGGATGCTGCTGGGCCGGAACGTTGCACCGATGTTGGCCAATCGCGACAACGAAGGCCTGTTCATGACCTGGGTGCTGGCCGAGGGTGAACCCGATGTGGTCTCGAGCTTTCGCATCGATGCCGACCCCGTGGTCAATGCGAACGTCATTGCCTATCTTGGCAATAGGCCGGAAACACGTGCAGCGCTGACATGGTTGGAAGCCATGATTGCCGAGGACAAACTCGAGGGCTCGTCCAAATGGTACCCGGACAGGGTCACGGCCTACTACGCAATCAGTCGTGCCATGATCCTCACGCAGCCTGCCCTCGATCATCTGCGCCCGATACTTCTGGACCGAATCCTGTCCCTGCGCGACGGGAAGGGCGAATTCGGCAACGTCCTGCTGACCGCTCAGGCCATCTCCGCGCTCTACAACATCGGTAGCCTCGACAGTATCGATGCGAAACGGGCTGTTGAGAGTTTCATCGGTGCGCAACGTGAGGACGGTAGCTGGCCGGAGCTTCTCGCGTTTGGCGACCAGGCGCTGAAGTGGGGCATCGTCGGGCAGTTCGGGCATGGCTCCGAAGCTGTGACCTCCGCGTTTTGCATCGAGGCCCTGGAGCGTCTGCTCGAGGTCGTGAGCACATGAAGGATAGGCAGGTCGCGGTGTCCGATGGTACGATGAATTTTGTTCAAAGAAGCACTGAAGGAGCGATGCCCCAGCCCGACGAGAGAACGGTCGTCGCCCGCAGACTTGATTCGTTTGTGAACTTGCCGCGCGATCAAGAGGTCTAGCTCAGCAGAGAAGCGCTATGCCGCAAGATACAGCCATAGGGGGCGCCCCAGGCCCGGACGAGGCTGAATTCGCTCCGTACATCGTTCCGTCCATCAGGAACGCCCTCCCCCACTATCTGCCATTGGCCGTTTTTCCGTTGATTCTCGCCGCCCTGGTCCACGGCGGCTGGTGGTTATTGGCGCCGTTTCTCTTCATGAGCGTGGCCGGGCCGCTCGACAAGGTGCTGGGTCTCGACGGGCGCAATATGGATCCCGCGAATACGCCGGAGCGCCGCCTGCTCTGGCACAACCTGCCGGTCTGGGGGTGGGCGTTTCTGTGGCCGCCGACACTCGTTTTCGGCCTGTGGCAGATCCTTGTCGCCAATCCGTTCACGATCTGGGAAGACGTGGCCCTCGCGATCATCCTGACCATGGAAGCGCAGGCCGTGTTCGTGGTGGGTCACGAACTGGTGCATCGGCGCTCCACCTGGGAACGGCGGCTTGGCGAATTCCTGCTCGCCTGTGCCTCCTATCCGCAGTACGCCACGGAACACGTCTACATCCACCATGCCAAGGTCGGCACGCCACACGATGTGGGATCCGCCCCGAAGGGAGAGAGTTTCTGGCGCTATTTCCCGAGGGAGATCGTAAGCAATCTCACCAATTCCTGGGCAGTTGCCGGCGAACGCCTGGCGCGGCGCCGCCTGTCCCGTTGGCACTACAGCAATCCGTTCTGGCGCTACGGCATCTTTGTGGCGTTCTGGTATGGACTGGTGTTCTGGATGAGCGGCTTTCTGGCGATTCTGATCTTTGCCTTCCTAGGCCTGGGCTGTGTCTTCTCGATGAAGCTAAGCAACTATTTTCAACACTACGGCCTGCGCCGGGTGCGTCTGCCGAACGGCCGTTGGGAAAAGGTGATGCCACGCCATTCCTGGAGCGCCGACTGGAAGTTCAGCAACTGGATGTTCTTCAACATGCAGCGCCATGCCGATCATCATGCGATGGCAAACCGCCACTATCCGCTGCTGCAGGTTCGAAGCCGCGACGAGTCGCCGGAATTGCCGGGAACCTACGCTGACATGATGAACATCGTGCTGCGGCCCAAACGCTGGTTCGAGAAGATGGACCCGTTGGTGGATCGATGGCGCAAGCACTTCTACCCCGAGATCGATGACTGGAGCGCCTACGACAGCCGAATCGCCGCGGCGCGGCCCGATGCCTTTGAGGCAATCATTGAAATCTTCGGCGCCGCCCCGCGGCTTGCGGAACGGATCGAACGCAATCCGGAGCTGCTCGATAACCTGCAGGACCGGGAATTCACCGATCTCGACCTGCCGAAAGGGTTCGTACCGGACCCGGAATACGAAGCGATTGCGCGGCGCGGCCTGGCGAGACTGTATTGGACGCACGAGCTGGGCGTTCAGCAGATGAAGGAACAGATCGCCGAACTGCCGACGACCAATGCCGGAGACACGGCTGAAATCGTGCGCAACTGGTCGAACGACAAGGCGTTTCAGATCGGCATGCACGCGGTGCGCGGGAACCTGTCGCCGGCCGAGGCGAAAACCGCGCTGTCCAATCTCGCCGAAGCATCGATTTCGACCGTGGTGGCCGCCCTGGTCGCGGATTTCGTCGACCGGGCCGGACCGATTCGCGAGGGCGGACTGGCTGCCATCTTGCTGGGCGACTTGGCCAGCCGGGAAGTATTTCCCGGTATTGCAGTCCGAATGCTGATTGTCCACGGCGGCTCGCAGTTTGGCGACAATCAACGTCTGTGGCGCCGCTTCCGGGAGATGCTGGCCGTCCTGGCGCAGGACAGCCTGTTGTTCTCCCCCATCCCGCCCGACTCGAATTACCCGCTTGCGCTGCCTCTTTCCGAACTTGCCGGGCACTGCAGGAGTGAATTTTCCGGCGAAATTTCCCTGCTCGCCAGAACCCGCTGTATCTTCGAATGCGGCGATTCCGAAATCGGCCGCCGTTTCGGCGACGCGCGCGGCGAAATCCTCGCTGAATGCGGCGCGAACGAGACGTTGATCGCCTGGTTGCGGGAACGGCCGGAAGCCCCGGCCGAAACAGGTGTATCCACCTATGCCGCTATGCGTGGCGGGCTCGACGATGTCGAGCGGGCCGCCCGTTTCGTTCAGTTGACAATCGCCGGAGCCGATCTCGATGACCCAGCCCCAACCGCTGCAGAACTGTTCGATCTTGCCGGTGCCGAAGCGCTGGCGGAAGCCGCGGTCCTGTGGCGCGATTTGCAAGGCGTCACGTGCCTGATCGGCGAGGGGGGTTTCGACATTAACGCTGCAGGGCCAAAGGTCAGATCCCTGGTTGCAAACGCTTGCGGGCACCAGGACTTCGACGCGCTGAGTTCAGCGGTCGCTGATACCGCTACCCGCGCCGCCGCCGGGATCGATGCGCTCGTTACGCGCGCCTGAGGGCTCCGGCCGATCCGGCACGGATATACTGCCGGGGCCACTACCAGCCTGGCGAGGCACCGGCCGGCAGACGCGCAGTTGATTCATTTGGCAACGTCGAACCGCGAACAACAGGCCCAGGTGCAAAACCAGATGGACACGAATCCCCGGCGCGGGATACTGATCAGGACGACTCCCCTCGACCGGGGTCTCGTCGAGCTTCCCGCCCTTGCCCCTCACCTGCAATTCCGCGACGTTGGCGAACAGCAGGCGCTGCTTGTTTCCGAGTCGTTCAATACCCTGCTGCACGGCAAGCTGTATACCGACCTGTTGCCGCTGCTCGACGGCCGGCGCTCGTGCGACAGGATTGTCACGGCCCTAAAGGGCGCCCATGCTGCCGCCGATGTAACTGCGGCCATTGCGTCGCTCTCTGCCAGGGGCTATGTGGTCTCCGCCGATCATGGCTTGGACCAGCACCGGGCGGCTTACTGGTCTTCGCTCGGTGCATCGCCTCGCTGGGTTGAACGACGGCTTGAAGAATCGCGCATCGCGGTTGTCGGTGACGAGGGCCGGTTGGCGCAGCAGTTGGAAAAATGCGGTGGCCGCGTGGCGCCTTGTGACCCCGCGCTCACTGTCATCGTCTGTGACGACTATCTCGATGAACGACTTGCAACCGAAAATCAGCGTCGGCTCGAACAGGGCACACCCTGGATGCTGGTGCGGCCACGCGGCGTCGAGCCGCTGTTCGGCCCGGTCTTTCGCGCGGACGACACGGGTCCCTGCTGGGCCTGCCTCAGCTACCGCCTGCGCAGTCATCGGGAAGTCCACAATTTCCTGCGCAACTTCGCCGGCGAGGAGGCCGCCTTCAAGCCGTTCGCGGCAGATCCCGCAGTGCTGGAAGGGTGCTGCGGGCTGATCGCGGCAGAGGTCCTCAAATGGCTGGTGCTCGAACAGGAGGCGCCTCTGCACGAACAGGCGATCGCGATGAATCTCGGTACGTTCACAAGTTCACGACATCCGGTAACGCGCCGGCCGCAGTGCCCGGCTTGTGGCGACGAAGCGTTGCATCGGCCGGATCGAGCGCCGGTTCCGCTACGCCTGAACGCGAGCCCCAAAGCCCATCGCAACAGCGGCGGCGCGCGCACCGTGGCGCCGGAAGTCACGCTGGCGAAATACCGCCACCTGGTGAGCCCGGTCAGTGGCGTCGTGACCTGGCTTTCGCGCACTACCGATGAAACCGACTCCTGGCTGCATGTCTACTGGGCTGGCAGCAACCTCGGCATGAGAAGCCGCAGCCTGAGTTCGCTCAGGCGCAGCCTGCGCAGCAAGAGCGCCGGCAAGGGCAGCACACGAGAGCAATCCGAGGTCAGTGCGCTCTGCGAGGCGGTGGAGCGCTATTCCGGCGCCATGCACGGCGACGAGATTCGCGTGGCCGGACGATTCATTGAATTCGCCGGGGCAGAAGAGGCAATCCATCCCAACCATGTGCAACTGTTCAGCGATGACCAGCTGGACAACGCAGAGAGCATCAATGCGCAGGGCCACCCGTACAACATCGTCCCGCGACGCTTTGACCCCGATGCCGAAGTTGACTGGACACCTGTCTGGTCGCTTACGCAGGAGCGGCATCGCTATCTGCCGACATCGATGCTCTACAGCATGCCGGCCGAACAGCGCGGTCCCACCGACCTGATTGCCGATTCCAACGGTTGCGCCGCGGGCAATACACTCGAGGAAGCCATCCTGCAAGGGTTCTACGAACTGGCCGAGCGCGATGCGTTCGCCATCTGGTGGTACAACCGGCTGCGCGCGCCCGCGGTCGATCTTTCGAGCTTCGACGACGAGTACCTGGCATCGGCCGTGGACTACTACGCCCGTTACGACCGTGAGCTGTGGATGCTGGACGTTACCTCCGACATCGGCATTCCCGCGTTCGTCGCACTTTCGCGCAGGCAGGAAGCGGAAACCGAAGACATCATTTACGGCGCCGGCGCCCACGCCGACCCGCGCCTTGCGGCCCTGCGTGCACTTTGCGAACTGAACCAGTGCCTTACCTGGCTGCCACGTCCCGGAGGCGGCGAAGGCCGGCCGATGATCGACGATCCGCTTGCGCTTTGTTGGTGGAAGACTTCTCGACTCGCCGATTGTCCCTGGCTGGCGCCTGCGGAGAGCGCTCCCCTGCGCAAAGCTCCGGATTATCCGGCGGTCGAATCGGCGGACACGCGCGACGACGTGGAACATTGCCGCGCGCTGGTCGAATCGAGGGGCATGGAGTTTCTGGTGCTGGACCAGACCCGGCCCGACATCGGCATGCCCGTAGTGCGGGTCGTCGTGCCGGGCATGCGTCATTTCTGGGCAAGATTCGCGCCCGGGCGCCTCTACGAGGTGCCGGTCGGCATGGGCTGGCGCAAGCGTCCTCTCGCCGAAGCCGATTTGAATCCCGCTCCTGTCATCGCGTGAGGAGGCAACATGAACACTGACCGGGCAGTCGCTCTTACCCAGGACCTTCTCGCCCGGGAGGGCGGCACCATGGGTGAACTCCTGGCGAACTTTCGCAACAAGATTTCGCCGATCCTGATCGGAGATCACCAGTGGGAGCGCATCCTGGAGTGCGCCGACAAATTTCCGGCCGTCATCGCTTCCCTGCCTTTCGGCTTTGAACTGCCGCTGCACGAACCCGGCCCGAAAGCGGATTTCGGGGTCTCGCTGGCGAGCGGAACCCGAACGGCGGCATTTTTCCGGGATCGCGCGTATTCCGACGAGACAGACGAGACCGCGAAAGCGATTACGCGGCTGTTCGAACAAATGGATGCGGAGCCATCGCCTCTGCGTGAAGTCGTGGGCCACAAGATGATGCTGGAACATGACATCGGCTCGGCGCCGGATGGAGAATACCCACATCCGGGAATGTTCGTGCGGCCCGGTGAGCGCCCGATCATCGGTGCCGCCGGACAGGTGAACGATGTCCGTACGGTGGTTGACGCGATCGTCTCCTGCGTCGGCTGGCAGAGGAACGACGCCCAGGGAAAGCATGTCGAACGAATTTACCTGGCGCAGCCGCAAGATACCCACCTGGATGCGTTCGGCGTATTCCCGTCTCGCTCAACCGCAATTCGCCTGGCGGTCATGGGCTTCAGAGCCCGGCGGGAAATTTATGCCTTTCTTGAAGAAACGGGTTGGCCGGGGCGGATTCAGGCTGTCGACTCCGTGCTTTCCCGCTTCGAAGCATGCGTGAACGTTCTCAGAACCGGGGTGTATCTCGACGTGCGGGAAGACGGTCTCGGCCCGACCCTCGGCCTGGCGCTCATCGTCAAGCAGAGATATACAAACGATTCACGTTACTGGCTCGACGGACTGAACGATTGGGATCCGTTACTGAAAGCCCTGGGACATGAGGATCTGGTTGTTCCAGAGAAGCTGGGCGCCCTTGCCGGCTGGGTTTCGAAACCGGCACCGCTTTTTGCGAAGTCCGGCCGCTATCTGCTGCTGCGTGGCATCCACCACATCAAGCTGGTCATTTCCGAAAACCAGCTTCAAAAAGCCAAGGGCTACGTGTTCATGGTCCTTTCCGGGGCAGTCTCATTCTGAGGTTGGCCTGACACGGAAATGCAAACCCGCCGCCCAACCAGCAAAGGCAGGGCGGCGGGGATCGGATCAATCTGTCGGCAAATGCAGGATGTTCCGCATTCTGACCGGCAGCCGGTTTACCAGCAGCAGCAAAGGCCTGCTGATATGGCTTCGAGTTGCTCCTCGCTCATGTTCGGAGCCGGCGGCAGCGCCAAGTGCACCGTCTGCATGTCGCTCTCGTGGATCTGGATGTTCATCGAGTCGGGAATCGTGATGCCCAATTCCTGACTGATGGTGTTTCTCGGATCCGAGAGAAGCGCTTCCCTGAATGCCTCGTCCAAGGCGGCCTTCTCAACGATATGCTGCTGCATTTCATCGCCAGTTCGCATGGCTATCTCCTTCTACCAATGTGGCGGATCACGACCGTGATTTGAAGATAATATAAGTTTTAATAAAATACAACCACAAATTGTACCAAACAAAATGATTGTGAGCGTTCCCGATGATTCCACTGGCCCGCTCCTCCGGGCTTTTCGGGAATCGAGTTAGAATGTCGCCTTTCCATCACTGACGGGGCTATGCCCCAGCCGGACGGGAAAACAGCGTTCGGGGGGAACTTGACTCATTTGACAACCTTATCCGCGAATAAGAGTGCCGGACCTGCGCGGATGTTCCCCGGCCACGAGAACGCCGAAGAGCGTTCTTGCTGGCGAGGCCGCGCGCAGCGTTTCCCATGCTCCCAGGGTGCTTCGTTCAATCTCATGGTTCTGGCGCTGGTATGCTCTTGCCTGCCCAATGCAGATGCGCTTGCCCAGGAAGAAACGCCGGAGGAGAAAGGCCTGCGGATTGCGCGTGAATCAAGCGCCAGGAGCGACGGCTTTGGCGATTTCACGGCCGGACTGACGATGGTGCTGCGTGACCGGCAAGGCCGCGAGAGCGTCCGCCAGATGCGCTTCAAGGTGCTGGAGGCATCCGGGGATGGCGATAAGAGCCTGTTCGTGTTCGATCAGCCGCGAGACGTACAGGGCACCGCGCTCCTGACCCACGCTCACATCAACACCCAGGACGACCAGTGGCTGTATCTCCCGGCCCTGAAAAGGGTGAAGCGCATCAGCGCTGCGAAGCGTGCAGGATCGTTCATGGGAAGCGAGGTTTCGTTCGAAGACATGACCTCTGCGGAGGTGGAGGAGTACACCTACAGATATCTTCGCGACGAGCCCTGCGGTGAACTCAGTTGTACGGTGACCGAGCAATTCCCCCTGGACGAGAAATCCGGTTACAGCCGCAAGGTTGTCTGGCAGGACACAGCCGAACTTCGACCCTGGAAGCTGAAACTCTACGACCGGGGCGGCTCGCACCTGAAGACACTCACTATCTCCAATTATCGGCAATACCTGGATCGGTACTGGCGGGCAGGAGAACAGACGATGGTGAATCACCTGACCGGCGGGAGCACGACACTGCACTGGGCGGACTTTCAGTTCCGCACGAATCTCGACGACAGGGAATTCACCCAAACGGCACTTCGACGCGTGCGCTGATGCGACCCGTCGGCGCAATTGCGGCCCTTGGCGCAATTTGCGCGCCAGTGCTCATGGCCGCCGCCGCCGGCGCGGGGGCGCAGTCTCTTGATATTTCGGGTGATCTGAGCCTGCAGGCGCGATGGTACCCGCAATCGCCGGCGTTCCCCGGTCAGCGTTCAGGCACCGGCGGGGTTGTGGTCGAGCCGACACTTTACGGCGAAGTCGGGCCGACAACTAGCTTCACCCTTACGCCGCTTTATCGATACGACACCGCCGACTCAAGGCGGACGCACGCGGACCTGCGCGAGGCCTACCTGCTGATGTACGGAGACTGGGGCGACAATGCCTGGGAGCTGCGGCTGGGACTCGACCGCGTTTTCTGGGGAGTGGCAGAGCTGCACAACCTCGTGGACATCGTCAACCAGCTCGACCTCGTCGAGCATCCGCGCAACCGGCCCAAGCTGGGCCAGCCCATGGCACACCTGACGATTGCCGGCGACTGGGGCATCGCTGAGTCCTTCCTGCTGCCCTATCATCGCAAGCGCACCTTTCCCGGGCAGTCCGGGCGCCTCCGGGCGGGCCTCCCGATCGAGAAGGAGGCTCTCTACGAGAGCGGCGCCGAAGAGCGCCATGTGGACGTTGCGTTTCGCTACAGCAATACGATGGGCCCGCTCGATTTCGGCCTGAGCGCCTTCATCGGAACCAGCCGCGAACCCTCGTTTCTCGTCAGTCCGCAACCGGTGCCGTTGCCCGGAATCGAGGGGGACTTGATCCCGTACTACGAGCAGATCCGCCAGTTCGGCGTCGATGCACAGCTCACGACCGGCCCCGTGCTGTACAAGATGGAAGCCATTCACCGCACCGGTACGCGCAATCTCCTGGGCGAGGAGGAGGGCTACCGCGCCTTTATATTCGGCGCGGAAAGCACGCTATACGGCCTGTTCGGTTCATCGGCGGACCTGACCCTGCTCGGGGAGTGGCTCTACGATGACCGCGGGCGCCGTGCCGCGAGCGTCTGGGCGAACGACCTGTTTATCGCCGGCTTCCTCGCTTTCAACGATGTGCAGGGCACCGAGCTGGTCGCAGGCATTCTTGGTGACTTGAGCCACGAATACCGCGCGCTGAACCTGGAACTGAAACGCCGACTTTCGGACGGCTGGACCATGCGCTTGGAAGCGATCGTGAACTTGAGCTCGGACCCGGAGGATCTGACCTGGGACGGACGCCGCGACAGCTTCCTGGGCGTGGATTTCACTTACAGCTTCTGATGCTGTCCATGGCTTGGGCAAACGATTGTTAAATCATCGGGCAAAACCTATTCTTCAACATTGTCCGGATTCATTCGGTTGTTGCGCACAACGTCCCCCAAGGGAGGAAAATTGATGTTCTTCGAAGGCGCGATCTCTGCCGACTCGCATGTGCTGGAGCCGCCTGCCTGTTTCAGCGAATACATCGACCCCGGCTTTCGCGATCGGGCGCCACGAATCGAGCTGGACGGCCTGGGCCGGCATGTCTACGTGATCGAAGGCCTGACAACGCTCATTCCGGTGGGCATGGTCGACGGCGCGGGGATGCTGCCGTCGATGCGCACGGTCCACATCCTCAAGGCAACGTTTGAGACGTGCAGGCGTAGCGCCTGGGATCCCGAATACCGACTGGCCGACCAGGAGCGCGACGGCATCGCAGCCGAAATCATCTATCCCTCGGTGGGCCTGATCGTCGTCAGCCACGCAGACATCGACTACAAGGATGCCTGTATCGAGGCCTACAACCGCTGGCTGGAAGGGTTCTGCGCCGGCCTGCCGGGGCGGCTATTCGGCCTGGGCCTGACTTCCGTGCGCTCGGTCGATGCGGCCATCGACGATTTTCAACGTGCCAGGGCACGAGGTTTTGTCGGCATGATGCTGCCGGGGATCCCGCATTTCGAGGACTATGACCACCCCGACTTTGACGCGCTGTGGCAATGCGCCGTCGATCTCAAGATGCCGGTTTGCTTCCACATTCTGTCCGGGAGAGGTCCGCGCAGCGTGGCCAAGTTGCTCAAGAAACAGGTCCGAGGCAAGCGCATGAACGACTTCATGCGGGTCATCCGTGATGTGCAGGACGTCATCGGCACGATGCTGCTGGGAGGCGTGTTCGAGCGGCACCCGGGCCTCAAGATGGTCAGCGCCGAGGCGGATGCCGGCTGGATGCCGCATTGGGCATACCGGCTGGATCACGCGGCCTACAACGAGACGGACGACGGCATCGTCAACGGGCTCTCGAAGGTACCGAGCGAATACCTGCGTTCCAACGTTTTCACCACTTTCCAGGACGACTGGGTCGCTTTCGCGACCAAGGACCTGATGAACTACAAGCAGCTGCTTTGGGCCAACGACTTTCCGCACCCCGATTCCACCTGGCCCAATTCCCAGAAACTCCTGGCGAAACACGCAGCCAACCTGTCGGAGGCCGAGCGCAAGGCCATCCTGCGCGACAATGTGCAGCAACTGTTCAATTTGCCGGCTCCTGCGACTTGAGCCCTGTGCATGGGCGGGTTTCCTCTGACCTGCCATGGCTGGATGACCGAGGATCGTTGTCGTGAGTCTCCACGCCCGAAGCCGCCGCCCCGCTTAGAAAGTCGGTCCGCATTTGGTTTAAACTGAGCCGGAAAAGCGTCACGGTTATTGCCCGGGAACAGCAGTTTGAGTCACGCAAGCAAGAAATCCGGCGGCACCGGAGGAACCGACGGTCCGAAGGCCGCAGAACGCCGCGCACGAATACTCGATGCGTTGCGTCGTTGCATTCTCAGGCAAGGCTACTCCGCCACTTCCTTCAACGAACTCGCCCAGGAAGCCGGCATGTCCCCCAGCCATGTCTTCTATTACTTCCAGGGCAAGGATGCGGTGCTGCAGGAACTGTACCGCGATCTGGCCCAGCGCCTGATGGCCAGCGTGTCTCTCCTGCAGGGCCAACCCGCGGAAGAGCAGTTCAAGACGATGTCAGACTACGCCTTCGCCGGCGAGGTCTTCTCGCACGACGAACGGCTGGTATTCACGGAGCTGATCGGTCAGTCCCTGCACAACCCCAGCGTCAAGGAACTGCGGGACGGGTTGGCGACTTCGGTCGTCGCCTACCTGACGAACGTATTCGAATCCTGCGAGCGGGCAAAAGGCCTGAGCGCGGATAACGCCGGCCTCGCCGCCTCGGCGCTGGGAATCGGGCTGATCGTGTTCTGCTGCTGCGATCTGTTGCCGCCGGACCACGCGCGCGTGCTGCTCCACGAGGGGCTGCGCAAGATCGGCGGATTCGATATCCAGACGGGTCTGGAGCCGGATTTGCCCGCTGGCGACTGAGTTCCGCGGACGCACGAGGCGGAACCACTTGCAGTTTTACCAATCTGAAGACGACGGCGGCTGGCTCGAAACCACCGAAGGCTGGTTTGGACAGCTGACATCCTGGTCAATGGAACACCTGCTGAACTGGC
>JAPOON010000796.1 GCA_026713405.1 Gammaproteobacteria bacterium | reverse complement strand
GGTCGTGGAGGTGGACGTGGACGGCCTGCCGGACAGCGCCGGCGACTGGATCGAGTCCCGAATACCGGCCTGGACACGGCGCCTGACCGATGCCGGACTGTCGGGACCGGACATCGATCATTGCCGCACCGAAACCGCGCGGCAGATCGCCAACGTGCTGGAAGACGAGACGGGCCGCTGGATTCTGGCGGGCGGCTCCGAAGCGGTCGCGGAGTTTGCGGTCTCGGGAATCGTCGACGGCGCCATCCGGTCGTTTCGTTTCGACCGTGCCTTTGCGCACGGCGGCGAGCGTTGGATCATCGACTACAAGACGGGCCAGGTGGATGCGGGAACGCAGTCGCTGGAGCAACTCGTCGCCAGGCACCGCCCGCAACTCGACCGGTACCGGGCATTGGCGGCAGAACTCTACGGCCAACCCGTGCGCACTGCCCTCTACCTCACGGCACTGCCGCGCTTGATCGAAGTCTGAGCGCGGTCTCATTGCATGTCGTGCCGCTCGCAAGTACCATGCGCGGCCTCATGCGAGACAACTGCGCAACAATGTTTTGGTTTGGTTACTTCGGCCGTGCCGCCGAGGGTTGGCGCTGCATCTGAAGTCCCGGTAAGGACGACGGAAAGGCGGACGGACTCTCCCCGCCTTTCGGAGGAAACCCCGCAAGGCGACGAGCGGGGTTTTTTTATGGCCGGCAGGCGGCGGGCCGCAGGGAGAAAATGCAATGACGGATCTGGAAGACCTGAACGTGGCTGGACACGAAATACTCATTACACCGGACAGGCTGAAGGAGCGGCTCCCGGCCACCGCGGCGGCGGCGGCGAGCGTGCAGCGGGCGCGTGAAGAGGTCAACGCGGTGCTGGCGGGCGACGACCACCGCCTGCTCGCCGTCGTCGGCCCCTGCTCCATCCACGACCCCTCCGCAGCCCGGGAATACGGCGAGCGCCTGGCCGCCCTGGCGCGCCGGGTGGACGAAGTGGTGCTGATCGTCATGCGGGCCTATTTCGAAAAGCCCCGCTCCACCGTGGGCTGGAAGGGTCTCATAAACGACCCCTACCTCAACGACACCTTCCGCGTCGCCGACGGGCTGACGATTGCCCGCCAACTGCTCATCGACCTGGCCGAATTGGGCCTGCCGCTGAGCACGGAAGCGCTTAACGCCATTACGCCCCAATACCTGCAGGACCTGATCGCCTGGTCCGCCATCGGCGCGCGCACGTCGGAATCGCAGACACACCGGGAGATGGCATCCGGCCTCAGTTCCGCGGTGGGCTTCAAGAACGGCACCGACGGTTCCCTGGGCGCCGCCTTGAATGCCATGCACTCCGTGGCTGAGCCGCATCGATTTCTGGGCATCAACCCCTCCGGCCAGGTAGCGGTGATCGAAACCCGGGGGAACGCGAACGCACACATCGTCCTGCGCGGGGGCGCCGACGGCCCCAACTACGACACCGCGAGCATCGCGGCCTGCGAGCGCAGAATGGAGCAGGCCGGGCTGAAGCCGGTCATCATGGTCGACTGCAGCCACGCCAACTCCAACAAGGATCCGGCAACCCAGCCTGCGGTTGCCCGCTCGATCGTGCAGCAGATCCTGGGCGGCAACCGTTCAATCGTCGGCATCATGCTGGAAAGCCACCTGCACAGCGGCAGCCAGCGAATTCCGGACCGGCTGGAAGATCTGCGTTACGGGGTTTCGATTACCGACGGGTGCATCGACTGGAATACGACGGAAAGGCTGTTGCTGGAAATTGCCGATACCCTGCGCCCGACGGTACTGAGCGGGGCCGCCTGAGCCCCGCCCCGCACACCTACTTTCATGGAATGACTATCACGTATTTCGTAACTCGTTGATTTAACGGCGTTAGCGCGGATTCGCCGAAACTGATCCAACATC
>JAPOON010000795.1 GCA_026713405.1 Gammaproteobacteria bacterium | reverse complement strand
GGACCAAAAAGTATTTGTTTATCAGAAGGTTAAGAGAGTTTTGTGCGACCCTCGGAACCCCCATAAAACCCCTGGTTTGCTCATTCCACGTCGGCGTCCTGGTGGGCCGGGTTGGAAACTTTCATGAAACAATTCACGACATCGCTCTTGCGCGCCGCTAGGCCCGCAGGCGTTTGTTGGTGGGATCGTATGCCGGTTCACCGAGAATCCTTGCCCGGCGGCGTTCGCCGAGGAGGCCGACCTCCAGTTCCCTGCCCGGCTCAGCGAGACGGGGATGCACGTATCCGAAACCCAGGCTCTTCTGTACGGCATGGCCGTACGCGCCGGACGTGGTGACACCCGCGTACCGTTCGCCATCGAATAGCGGCTCGCCGCCGCGCACGTCGGAGTCGTGCGCATCGACCTCGAAGTAGATGAGTTGCTGCGTGCGATCCTGTTGCTCCAGGGTTGCCTGCCGGCCGACGAAATCGTTCTTTTCGAACTTGATGAAGCGATCCATGGCCGCGTCGATCATCGTCACCTCGTTGGTCAGTTCCGCCCCCCAGCTCCGGTAGGCCTTCTCCATTCTCAGGCTGTTGACAGCGTACAGCCCGAAATCGGCGAGCCCGAAATCGGCGCCCGCTTCCCGCAGGGCATCGTACAGCGAATCCATGTCATCCATCGCCGGGTGCAGTTCCCAACCCAGCTCGCCCACGTAGTTGACCCGCAGAGCCCGCACGGGCTTGCCGGCAATGCTGATCTCCCTGCCGCTCAGCCAGCGGAACGAGGCGCTGTCGAGGGGCGCGTCCGTGAGCCGGGCGAGTATGTCCCGCGAGCGGGGGCCGGCGAGTACCAGTACGCCCCGTTCGTCGGTGACATTGGCCACTTGAACGCACTCATCCGGATGCCTCGTCTGCAACATCCGGTCGAGATCGCGCACTTCGGCTCCCGCTGCCGACAGCACGTAGAAGTGATCGTCCGCCAGGTGCGTGACGGTCAGTTCGCCGCCGATGCGGCCCTTCTCGGACAGGTGGTGCGCGAGCACGATGCCGCCGTTCGACGGCATGCGGTTGGCGCAGATCCGACTGAGGAAGGCGCCGGCATCGGGGCCCGTGACGTCGTACTTGGCAAAGCCGGAAAGATCGAGCACCCCGGCGCGTTCGCGAACCGCAAGGCATTCGTCGCGCACGATTTCGAACACGTTGTTGTGTCTGAAGCCAAACTCTTCCTCGCGCCCGTCGGGCGAGAACCACTTGGGCCGCTCCCAACCGAACGTCTCGGTGTAGATGCAGCCCCTGTCCAGCAGCTTTTCATACAGTGGGCTGACCCGGTTGCGGCGTGCTGCCGGCAACTCCTCGCCCGGCAGCGGCGTCAAATAGGTCATGCCGTAATCCTGCCGGCCCTTGGCCTTCATGTAGCCTTCGTCGGCGAAGGTGCCGAAGCGGCGCGGGTCGAAGCCGGTCATGTTGATCTCCGCATCGCCGTGCAGCATCCATTGGGCAAGATACTTGCCGCAACCGGCGCCCTGGGCTATGCCGAACGATGACCCGCAGCAGAACCAGAAGTTGCGCAGGCCCCCCACCGGGCCGAGCAGCGGCGGCCCGTCCGCGCAGTGGGGGATGGCGCCGTTGACGATGCGCCGGATGCCCGCGGGCTCGAAGATCGGCATGCGCCGCATGGCGCGCTCGAGCCAGGGCATCAGGCGTTCCAGATCGTCGGTGAAGAGTTCGCTGTCGGACTCCCAGTCCGGCAACCCGCCGGGCGGCCAGGCTTCCGCCAGGTTGTCGTGCTCGTAGATGCCGATCAGGCCGGAGCGCTGTTCCTGGCGCAGGTAGGCCGACGCCCAGGGGTCGCGCATGACGGGAATCTCGGCGTCGTGGCCTTCGAATTCGGGGACGGGCCCGGAAACCAGGTAGTGATGCTGAATGTTGCAGATCGGTGCGTCCGCGCCGACCATCCGCGCCACCTGCCGGGCATAGCAACCGGCTGCGTTTACGACATGCTCCGCAACGACCCGGCCCTGTTCGGTGACCACTTCCCATTCCCCGGAACGCAGCGCATTGATGGCGGTGACGCGGTTGTTGCGCACGATCCGCGCGCCCATGTCCCGCGCGCCCCGCGCCATGGCATTGCACAGGCCCGCCGGGTCGGCGTGGCCGTCGTCGGGCGTCCAGGCGCCGGCAAGCACGCCGTCGGTGGTCACGAACGGGTTGAGTTGCCGGATCTTGTCGACATCGATGATTTCCATGCGGAAACCGACGCTCTGCGCAATGCCGCGCACGTACTCGAACCAGTCGAGATCCTCTTGCGTCAGCGCAAACCGGACGCTGCCCGACGTGTGCCAGCTCACGAACTGGCCGGTGATGTCCTCGAGACGCTTGTAGAGCGAAATGCTGTAGTCGTGGATTTTGGCGAGATTGTAGTTGCCGACCAGGATGGGGCACTGGCCCGCCGCATGCCAGGTGGACCCTGAGGTGAGCTCCCCTTTTTCGATCAGGAGAGCGTCCCGGCACCCTTCTTCGGCCAGGTGGTAGAGCAACCCGGCCCCCATGATGCCACCGCCGACGATCACGATGCGGGCTTGACTATCCATGGCGCTCTCCGTGGTTCGTCGCGGTCAACGCCGCCGGGCACATGCTGATCGAGTGGCGGTTAAGCGCGAAAAAACCGATGCTTGGCTATACGGTCGGAAGCCGCAATCCGACCGATTTTTCAATGTCGAGAATAGTTCGTTGCATGTCGCATATTGGCAAACACGACGGATATTGGCCCGCCGATGCGAACCGATCTGACTTATACTGTTGACTCAGCGAGATATGTCAATTCGAGGGGAATTTGTCATGTGGGAACGTAAGAAACTCAGCCTTGCCATCTCTGCCGCCCTGGCCACGGCCGCTACCGGCGCTACCGGCGTCGCGTTTGCCGAAGGTGAAGCCCGGGGCATCGAAGAGGTCATCGTCACGGCCACCAAGCGGGCCGAATCCACCCAGGACATCGCCGTATCCGTCTCGGCCCTGCAGGGCGATGCGCTCGATGAACTGAGAATCAGCAATTTCGACGACTACATAAAACACCTGCCCAACGTGGTGATGATGGGTGTGGGCCCCGGACAGAGCGAGATTTACATCCGTGGCGCGGCCACGGAACAGTCGAAGAACACCATCGCCAGCATCCAGGGCTCGTCACCCGCCACCGCCCTGTACCTCGATGAAATGCCCGTTTCCTTCGGCGGCCGCAACCTCGACATCTACGCCGCCGACCTGAACCGGATCGAGGTGTTGCCCGGTCCCCAGGGCACCCTGTTCGGCTCCAGTTCCCAGTCCGGCACGGTGCGCCTGATTTCCAACAAGCCCGACCCGACGCGGTTCGAGGCGGGCATCAAGGTGGGCGCCATGACCACCAAGGGCGGCGACGTCAGCAACTCCCAGGAAGCGTTCTTCAACGTGCCCCTGTCGGACCGGGCGGCGCTGCGTGTCGTCGGCTATCGCGACAACCAGGCCGGCTGGATCGACCACATCCCGAACGATCCGGCCAACGGCGGTTTCTCCCCCAGCGTCGACCTGCTCAACCGCAACGACATTTCGGCGGCGCCCATCAACCCGGCGAGCACCTTCGAGGCCGCCGACAACAGCCACCTGGTCGAAGACGACTTCAACGATGCCGACTATCTCGGCGGGCGCATCAGCCTCCTCTACGACATCAACGATGACTGGAGCCTCAATGTCGGCCATCTCCAGCAGTCCCTGGAGACCGACGGCGTCTTCGCCTACGACCCCAATCTGGACGGCAAGAGCAGCGTCAACCGCTTCACCATGGACAGCTCCGAAGACGAGTTCGGCCTGAGCACCCTGACGATCAACGGCCGCGCGGGCATGCTCGACCTGATCTACGCCGTGGGTTACCTCGACCGCGATGTCGAGGCCTATGTCGATTACTCCGACTACACCAACGGCGGCGGCTACCAGACCTACTACCTGTGCCCCGGCTACGCCGACGACGGCAGCTGGGCGAGAAGCGGCACGGCGAGCCCCCCCGTCATGTGCCACGACCCCGAGGCCCAGTACTCGGAGACCACCAGCAACAAGCGCATGGTGCACGAATTCCGCATCTCCACCCCACAGGAACATCGCGCCAGGGTCACCGCGGGCGTGTACTACGACGACCAGAAAACCGAGGGCACGGCGGCATTCGAGGATGCGGCCACCCGTGACGACGGCGACGGCTCCTGGCCGACCCTTGCCATGATCGCTGATCAGGGCGAAGGAACGAATGCCAGCCTCGATCCGTTCAACCCGCGAGTCAGCTTCGTCAACGACTATACGCGCAAGACCGATCAGATCGCCGTTTTCGGTCACCTCGAATTCGATCTCACGGACAGCGTGACCGCCAGCTTCGGCGCCCGCTGGTACGACTTGGACTTCGACTTCAAGGGCGCCAGCAGCTTCTCGTTCGGTTGCAAGTACGGCACGGACGGCTGCGATGCCAGTGTCGGCCGGGGCGGCTTCGATGCCACCAGCCGTACTTCCGGCAACAACGTCACCGAACGGCTGCGCGCCCTGGGCGTTGGCACCCTGGAGGCGCTCATGGCGGCGGGTACGGGCGATTGCCGTCCGGAGGTGCGCACGACCAGTGCGTGCCGCGGCGGGACATTCAGTCGCGGAATGAACTTCGCAGACGCGGAAGGCGCCTACGCAGACATTCAAAGCGGTGCGTTGAACGTAGACAACCTGAACGACGACGGCGTGCTCAACGAATCCGATGTCATCATCCGGGCATCGCTGGACTGGCGCGTCAACGACAGCCTGATGCTGTTCGCCACTTACGGTCAGGGTTTCCGGCACGGGGTCACCAACCGGAACGCCGGCAAGGCTGCAAACAATCCCCGCGGACTACCCGTCTATGACGGCTACCGCGTGCCGGCCATCGCGCTCACCGACGAGATGGACAACTGGGAATTGGGCATGAAGGGCGACTTCGCCGATAACACCCTGCGGCTCAACGCCACGGCCTATTTCTCTGAGATTTCCGACCTGCAGGTCTCCCGTTTCGACCCGGCCAACGTGGCCTTCCTGGTGTTCATCGAGAACGTCGGAGACGCTGAAATCATGGGTCTCGACGCCGATTTCACCTGGCTGCCGACGCCGAACCTGACGATTTCCGGCGCCATCAGCATCATCGACAGCGAGATTACCCGCATCAATGCGCAATTGGTGGACATCTCCGTGCCCGAGGGCAGCGAGTTGCCGTTCAGTCCCGACTTTTCGGGCAGCCTGCGCGCCCGCTACGACTTCCACGGCGCATTTGACGGGCAGACCAACGCCTATGTCAGCGCCAGCATCAGCTATTCCGGCAGCAGCAAGTCGGGCATCGCCGGCAGCGCCTTCTTCGTTGAAGACACGCTCGAGCGCAGCCATGGCGGACGTGGCTCCGGGCTCAAGATCGCCCACGAGGGCGGGCTCTTTGCCGGCGGCAACTGCGGCACCTACGATGCCCCGAGTTTCTGCCCGAACGGCAGGTACGTTCAGGACAGCTACGTGTTCCTGGACCTGGCGTTCGGTGTCGAGAGAGACAACTGGAGCGCGGAAGTGTTCGTGGACAACGTCACGGACAAGCGGGCGCAGTTGAACGTCGATACGCTGCAGTACGTGCCGAAGGTTGTGACCAACCGGCCACGCAGCATCGGCTTGCGCGTTTCCTACGACTTTTACGGATAAACCGGGCCGAAGACGGCTCTCGCAAGAGTCGCCAAAAAAGCAGGCCGCGTTGCCTGCTCCTTTTTTTTCTTTTCTCCCCCGTTCCGCTT
>JAPOON010000794.1 GCA_026713405.1 Gammaproteobacteria bacterium | reverse complement strand
TCCGGTCAATTCAATTGGCAGCGCCATCGAAAACGCCTGCCAACAGTTTAACCGCGGGCGCGGGCATGCCGACAGTTTCTGTTCCGCCCCGGCGGTACCACAGGGTTCGGTCTCCGTCCGCAACCTGCCCGGGCTTGTTGTCCAGCACCAGGTAAACCGGCTCGATGTCCAGGTGGAAATGCGAAAACGTGTGACGAAATACCGGCCCGACCCGGTTCTTCGTTACAGACTGCTCGTTGATCCCGAACTCCCGGCAGATTTCATTCAGGGTGCAGTCGGCGTCTCTTTGCGGCGGGGTCCAGAGCCCGCCCCAGATTCCGTTGGCGGCTCGCCGTTCCAGCAGGCAGGCTCCCGCCCGGGTGGCAATGACGTACATGCGTGCCTTGCGCACGGGTTTTGCCCGGGCGCGGCGCCGCCGCGGAAATTCACCGGCGCGTCCAGTCAAGAACGCCTTGCAGCGTCCGTTTAGCGGGCACAAGTCGCACTGCGGCGCCCGCCGCACGCAAACCGTCGCGCCGAGATCCATGATTGCCTGGGTGTAATCCTTCAGTTGGCGTTCCGGCGTATGCGACTCCGCGTGCCCCCACAATTCACGCAGCGTCGCAGACCGGGCGACATCCCCCTCGACGGCATGGTATCGGCTGAGAACCCGCTTGACGTTGCCGTCCAGAATCGCCGCACGCCTGCCGAATGCCAGGGCGAGCACCGCCGCGGCCGTCGAGCGGCCGATGCCGGGCAATGCTTCCAGCCCTGCGCGGGTGGACGGGAACGCGCCGCCGGACTGCTCGACCTGAATGGCCGACTTCTGCAGATTGCGGGCTCTCGCGTAATAGCCGAGACCCGTCCACAGATGCAGCACCTCGTCGAGGTCCGCCCGGGCGAGGTTGGCAACGTCGGGAAAGCGCGCCATGAAGCGTTCATAGTAGGGAGTGACCGTCTGCACCTGGGTCTGTTGCAGCATGATCTCCGAGACCCAAACCCGGTAGGGCGACGGATCCCGCTGCCAGGGCAGGTCCTTGCGGCCGTGCTCGTCGAACCATGCCAGCAGGTGTCGCGCGAACCAGTCCAATGTGCTGTCAGTTTTCCTCGTCCAGGGTCTCGCCCAGTTTGTCCAGCAGGGAGCGCGCCATCCCCTGATACCGTTCCGGCACCTGCTCCTCGATCAACTGCTCCGGGTCCTTGCGCAGCGCTGCATCGACCTGATCTTCCAGTGAATCCAGCAACGAACGCGCCGCTGCCCGGTATTCCTCCGGTACATGCGCATCGATCAGTCCGCGCGCCGCGGCGCTTCCCTCCGCCGCACCGACACCCAGCAGCGTGCGTTTCGCATCCAGCCGGCAACGCGGGTCGGCGGCCGAACCGCGGCACCGGAAGTGGATAGGCGCGCCGGCCAATGCGACCGGCAGGCGCAAACCCCACCGCTCGATGCTCCCGCCGGGATCGATCGCGCCGCGCAGATCCAGCTTGTCTTTCGCGACGAGATAGTCGCCGTTCGCTTCCAGCCTGAGGCTGTCCAGGGCAAGTTCCAGCGTGTGGCGTTCGCCGTCGACCAGCCATGCGCCGCTCAGATTTTCGTAGGCGAGCGTTGCAGGCACCGCCAGCGCCGGGCCACCGGAATTCAGGAGGGTGGAGATTTCGGCCAGCGGCGCGGCCAGGCCACTGCCGTCGATCGCTCCGGGCCCGGTGGAGAAGCGCGTGTTCGCATTGATCGAAGCCGCCAGCGCCTCCGGCGTGTTGCCGGCCATCCTGATCTCGCCCCCATAGTCGACAGCGGCGGCAATCACGCTGCCGCCGCCCATCCAGGCCGCCAGCCTGCGGCTGTCGACGCCGTTTAGCGCCGGGCGCACATCCCAGGTCACCGGCGACGCATCCGCCTGGACAACCACCTCCAGTTGCGCCTTGCCCCCGAGAAATTCCGGCGCGTCGACCGAGACAATGCTGCCGCCTTCCTTGTTGTCGAGTACAACGACGACGTTTTCGAGCACCTCGCCCCCGTTCTCGATCCGTTCGATGTCGCACCGCCCGTCCCAGTCGTAGGCGCGCATGATCCCGACGGGCAGGATGCTGTTCGCCAACGGCTCCAGCGGCGGCCAGAGTTTGCCGTTCGGCATGGCCTGCAGGTCGCACTTCCCTGCCGCTCCCGGCATGCCGAACGAGAAATCGCGGGCGCTGAAGCGATCGGTTTCCACCGTCAACGTACCGGCAACGGCTATCTCGTGGGGTTGCCGACCCTGTGCAACGTAAACGATGCGTGCTTCAACGGGGACCGGAATGCCGATGCCGATGTTGCGAACGGCAAGCCGGGGCGCATGGATCAGATCGCCGGCATCCTCGACTTTCAGGTTCTGAACGAGCGCTTCGTCGATGCGCCATCGACCGGGAATTCCGGGAGTGCGAGCCAGGGAGACGACGTCCGGGCGCAGCGCCAACCGCTCCACCGACCAGGCCCGGCCCGCCTGCGTCGCGTGCAACCCCTCCGCGGTCAACCACAGGCCCGGCATGAACGTCCACGCGAGGTCACCGCGAACCTCGACGTGAATCCCGGTGACACGTTCGAGTTGAGCAACCAGTGCCGGCTTGAACCGGTTGGCATCCTGGACGAACCAGACGACGACCCCGGCCACAGCTACCAGAACCGCCAACGCGATGAACAGCATTCTGCGCATGATGGCTAAGAGGTCCATCCCCCGGCCCGACGGGAATGCGGTGAACGGGCGCGCTCGTGAGTCATTTCAGACCTT
>JAPOON010000793.1 GCA_026713405.1 Gammaproteobacteria bacterium | reverse complement strand
GCGGCCAGGGCGTCGATGTTGGGCGTGCGGATCTCGCCGCCCAGGGCTCCGATGTCCGACCAGCCCATGTCGTCGGCGACGACGATAAGGAAATTCGGCCGTTCTACCAGGTCGGCATCCTGGGCCCGGGCGATTCCGGTACAGAGCAGAAAAACCAGCGCTATCGCGCGAAGGTGCCTGTCTACACTCATCGAACGTAATCCGGTGATGAAATTCTGGAAAGGAACGCCAGTCTACTTGGAATAAACCTTCAAGCAAAAACTTTGTCCCTTGGCATTTTATGGACGGTCAGGCTGGTGGCCGACTCAGATGCCTGAGTCAGGACAGCGGACCAATCGCCCGTGTACATCGATATACAATGAACGGTTCACGCGCCGCCGTTTCGCACGACTGAGTATCCGCAATGTCCGACTCTCGATTGCCTAAATTCCTGCTCTGGGCCGTACTGGCGCTGCCGGCGGTGCCGATGCTCATCGGCTTGTCCGCGGGGCGGCAGGACCTCGATCTGCTGTTGCACCCCTCCGGCGAATTCTCGGCACGCCTGATGCTGGTGGCGCTCATGATCACGCCACTGCGCATGCTGTTTTCGCGGGTTCGCTGGATCGGCTGGCTGGCGCGCCACCGCCGCTCGCTCGGCGTGGCCGCTTTCGCCTATGCAGCGTTGCACACGCTGATCTACATCGTCGACATGGAAACCCTGCGCAATATGCTGGCGGAATTCGGGGCGCTCGGCATCTGGACAGGCTGGCTGGCGTTCGCGCTATTCATCCCCCTGGCGGTCACCAGCAACGATGCATCGGCGCGCCGGCTGGGGCGAAACTGGAAAACCGTGCACCGGCTCGTCTACCTGGCCGCCGTCCTGACCCTGGTGCACTGGATGTTCGTGCACAACAACCTTGCGGCCGCGCTGGTGCATTTCGTACCGCTGGCGCTTCTGGAACTTTACCGTCTCGGCGTTTGGGCGCGGGGTTTGCAAACGCAAGCCCCGGCTGTATAAGGCCACTGGAAAACACCGGCATTACGAGGACGAGGAGAAACAACATGACCGGAATATTCGTACGCGCGATCTGCCTTGCATCCGCCCTGGTCTTCGTGACCACGGCCCACGCCACCGGCGCCATGACCTGCGAATCCGGCGACCCCGCCGGTTGGCAACCCCAGTCGGCACTGGAAGAAAAGCTGGTGGCCGAGGGCTGGCGGGTACGACGCATCAAGGTGGACGGGAATTGCTACGAAGCCTATGGCACCACCCCGGAAGGCGACCGGGTCGAGGCCTACTTTCACCCCGTGACGCTGGACACGCTGCTGGTTTCCCGCCGGGGAGAGGTGCTGTTCCGCGCCGTCGATACGGAGCAGGCCGAAACCGCCGACGACTGATGCGCCATCAGTCCAGCGCTCGGTTTGTAAACCATCGCCTTGTCAGGAATCGGATCGGCTGAGGAGAATGTCGACCATCATCCCGGCATGGCGCTCGAGGACTTCACTGTCGTTGACGTCGATGTCGAAGAGGCGCCTGGCTTCAGGCGCCATTGAAAAGATGAGAGCGCCACCGCCAACGAACATGTAGTACCAGTGCACGAAGTCCTCCTGCTTCAGGCCCAGGTCGTCTTCGAGGGCCCCGCGCAGCCTTTGCATGGCCGACCGCAGGAAGTTGTCGACCAGCCATTCGATGCGCCAACTGTCGTGCTTGCCTTCCTGGATCATCAGGCGATGGAATTCCGGATAGGAAGCGGCGAACCGGACGTAGCTGCGCAGCGTGTAGGCGACGCGCTCCCGTGGTGAGAGATCCTGCACCAGTTCTTCACGTGCCTCGCTGAAATCCTGCAACTGGGTCAGCACGTGGGTTGCCGCAGCCTTCCAGATGCCCTCCTTGCCGCCGAAGTGGTAGCTGAGCAGGTTGCGCTGCACACCCGCCAGCGTCTCGATGTCCCGCACGGTTACGGCATCGAAGCCCCGCTCGGAGAACTCGCGAATGGCGATGTCGAGCAATTTCTGCCGGGTGACCTGCGCCCGTTCCTGGGGACGCCGTCGCCGTACCTTTTCGTTCTTCACTGACTCGTTCATGAATTCCTGCAAGTCTGCTGAATCCGGGCGATGAATGCGGGGGCCGCCCCGAGACCGGATCCCGGCGTGAACACGGGCAAGCCGGTCTGTTCGCTGACATGCTTTGCGTACGTCGCCGAGGCCTCCGCCCACTCCGCCACGGTCCACCGCCACCGTAACCGGAGGGAACTCGCGTTGAGTTGGCCGGACGACGACATTCGTTACCCGGAACGCGAAGGCGACGCGCGCCGGCGCCCAAGCGCTGTGAGTGTCTCGGTGTGCCGTGCCCGGGTGATGTCGTAGAACCCGATACACAAGACCGACATCAGCGAGAACAGCACCACGCCCGGCCCCGTAAGCCAGCCGAACCGTTCCACGGCTTCCGGCGCCACCTCCGCCGGCGGGGTGCCGGGGGAGATGCCCGCCATGTCGATGATCAGGCCCGCAATAATGGGGCCCACGCCCCCGACGGCCTTGGCCGCAAATGAAGCCGCTGCGTAATAGATGCCCTCCTGGCGGGTGCCGTGCCTGCGTTCGTGTTCGTCGGTGACATCGGCCAGCAGCGACCCGATCATGGGTATGGCCACCCCGAGGCCGATGGCGGAAATGCAGCCGCAGGCGATATAGAGGGGCGCGACCAGTGGGTGGTCGTTGCCTGGCAGAATGCCCAGCAGCCGGGAGATGATGACGATGCTGGTCCAGAACGCATACCAGAGCGAACCGGCCATGAACACCGCCCTTTTCTCGTTCAGCAGGCCCGTCAACGCACGGCTCGCCAGGCTGCCGATGACGATGCCGGTGATGGCGCCGGCAAAGAGCAGGGTTATCTGGTAATCCGCAAGCTCGAAGAAGTAGGTGGCGAGATACAGGTGCAGGGCCTGGAGCATGCCCTGATTTACCCCGAACAGTATGCTGGCCGTAACGACCGCGGCAAAAGCGCGTATGCGAAACGCGGTAATCACATCGCCCACCGCCGCACGAATCAGGGTCGGGCGCTCGATGGCGCTGGGCCGCGGAAGATTTGGTATCTGGTCGTGGGTGCCCAGCGCGGTCAGCCAGACGCCCGCGAGCATGAGCGGCACGCAGGCCAGCGCAAACGGCGCATAAGCCGCCGGGTTCAACTGCCCGTTGGCATACTGCCCGGTGGCCGAGAAGAACAGCAGGTTGCCGCCGATGAGCACGGCGAACATGCCCGCCAGCTGAAAGACGTTGCGGAACGCGGCCAGCAGCGTTCGTTCGTCGTAGTCCTGGGAGAGTTCCGCGCCCATGGACAGAAAGGGCACCTGGTAGAAACTCATGGTGGTGCGCGTAAGCACCGCGAACACCGTCAACCAGGCGAAAAGGCCGGTTTCCGAAAGGCCGGACGGCGGCACGAAAAGAGCCAGGAAACAGAGCGAAAACGGTAACGCGGAACCGTAGAGATAGGGGTGGCGGCGGCCCCACCGCGAGCGGGTGAAGTCGGACAGCGCCCCGACCAGGGGATCGCTGACCGCGTCGAACAACAGTGCGACGAACAGCGCCGTACCCGCCAGCACGCCGGGAAGGCCCAGCACCTGGTTGTAATAGAAGAGCAGGAAGAAACCGAAGGCGGCGGACTTGACGCCTTCCGGCAACTGCCCGAGGCCGTACATCAGACGGACTCGCCAGGAGAGATTCATGCCTCAGTCAACGGATCGGCCGGTATCTTCAGCCGAGTGGGCAAACTCCGAACCATGTCGACAGTCAATCGGCATTCAACGTCGGTCGAGCCCGACGGGACTGCTGCCACGGGCCGTTAGTCCGAAACCACGGGATGGTTCGGGTCCCAACCGGGAAACAGGTTGAATCGTTCGTCCCGCGGGATGCCGTCGTAAAGCAGCGCCCCGTGATTTGCCCGGGCGAATGCGCCCATGCTCGAGACAATGGCGTCGAAGTCGGCGTCGGCCGCGGCTTCCGCCTGGAGCTGGCATGCGTGCAGTTCCTGCGCTCTCCCGGGCGCGAGCTTCAAGCCTTCGCAACTTTCACCGGCGGCTGGTTGTCCACCGAGTTCCAGATCAATTCGTCGGGAATGGCGATGGCTCGCTCGTAGTGCCCCTCCGGGTAGTTCGCAAGGTGCGGCCCCGGACTGTCGATGCCCGGCTGCGGAACCGCGCCGCCCTGATCCGAAAAGTCGGCCGGGCGCTTGAAACGGGCGAGTTCTTCAGCGCTGATGCCCGTCATCTCCACCACCTCCGGATCGATCCAGGCTTGCTGGTCGATGGGCTCCTCGGAGTAGGACAACTCCAGGGAAAGGTTCTCGGGGCCGGCAAAATAGATGGAAGCGCAGAAGCCGTGGTCCATTGGCCCGATCACCGGCACCCCCTTTGACCGCAGGCGGTCGCGCATGGCCAGGAGTTCATCGTGGTTCTTCACCCGAAGCGCCACGTGCTGCATGGTGCCGCGCGCACAGTTCGCCGCCGCGTTGCCCGCGTGCGTCTCACCAAGTTTCACCGGCACGTTGCCGATATCCGGATTGCAGACGAACGCTATCGAGCTTTCGTCGTTCAGGCGCAGGAACCCGTGCCAGGTATCGGGCACGCCGTGCATCCAGTACAGGGCGACCAGTTCCATGCCGAGCTTGTCGGTGAAGAACTCGATCTGCTCCTTCATGTTGGCGGTGGCGATCGCCAGATGGTGCAGCCCGTCGATCTTGTTCATGGTTCGGATGCTCCCTCCCTGTTGATCCTTCAGCCTGCAGATTCTATATCGGACGACGCCGCATCATGTGCCAGATGAACTTCACGAAAGCCATGGGCCCGCTGAACTCCTTTACGTGCGGGGAGGGGAAGTAGGCGCCGGGCCAGTCGATCACCGCCCGGCGGAACGAGGGCCGCTCGAAGGCGCGCTCCGCGTATTCCACCACCCGCGGGCGGCTCGAACCCTGTTCCCAGAAATGCCCCATGCCCAGCCATTTCATGCGATACAGGCTATTGGTCCACATGATGTCTGCAAGGGTGTAGGCATCCTCCAACACCCAGGGCCCGCCGTGGCTGTCGAGTTGCGCTTCGAGTTCCCCCACGTGCTCGTCCATGGCCCTGTGCGCGGCGCGCATGCTGTCGCCGTCGTAGACGAATTTGTCGGCACTCGACTCCTTGGCGATCTTCGCCCCGTAAGCCGCCTGCAGTTCCACATCGTCCGCGGCCTCGGACATCATGGCTTCGACGGCCGCGATCTTTATCCCGTGCACATCCTTGATGTTCTTGCGCAGTCCCGCGGGGCGGTTGTCGCCGTCCGGATGGGCGCCGTAGAGCGACGCGACATGGGGCGCCCGGTCGACCCGGTCCACCTGTGCGCGGACCGCATCGGCCATGGCATCGGGCATCAGGGGCTCGCCCTCGGTCCATTCCCGGTCGAGG
>JAPOON010000792.1 GCA_026713405.1 Gammaproteobacteria bacterium | reverse complement strand
GCGATACCGGTCGCGGCCGCCATCACGTCGCCGCGGCTCTCGCCCAGCCGGAATTGGCACGGCAGCTCGGTGCGCGACATGCAGCCACTTCAGCCGCCCCTCGACCCGCGCAACCGCGTCCCGCACCCGGTCGGCGAACGGCGCCCACGCCTCGCCGCCCCGGCGCACGATCGCCGAGACCGCGCCCTGCGATATCGCCGCCTTGAAAACGTCGCCATCATCTCCGCCAGCCGCTTGTGCGGCAGCATCTGCAGGCCGTTGAAGAATAGAACCGGAGACGAAATGCGCGAGCCGTACTGAACCGGCGCGTTCACCCCTTCGGGAAAGCCGGCGCGGCTGGTCTCGCCGCAGGGGGCGCAGGCGCAGGCGTGAGCCCGATGCTCGACAACTTCCAGCGGCGGCGGCGGAAGGTCGAAAACCTGGCGGGCGGCGTAGAATACGGACCGCTCCCTCTCCAGACCGCCGCCGCACACCCCCCAGCGGCCCGGATAGTGGTTCTCGATCATGTCCGGCTCGTCCCTGCGCCGCAGCGTCTTGCCGACCCGGCCGGGCCGCCCGCCCGGCTTTTGCTTCGCGGTTCCGACGCGGGAGGGCTTCGAACCGCTCCCGCCCGTGTTCGGCTTAAGCAGGCCGTCGCTCGAAGGCGGCTTTCTGTCAAGCGGCGCGCAACGTGGACGCGACCGCGCGGCGCACGGCGCGGAACTGGTGATAACCAGCCACGATCTTGACGAGTCCCGCGCCGTGTCTCCGAACACGGTGAAGTCGCGAAGCAGGGACAGGAACCGGTTCTTCTCGAACACGCCCTCGATGACGGTTTCGAGTTCCGGCGCACCCTTCGGATCGACGGCGAAACCATTCAAGGTGCGCCAGGGCTTGAACCGTTCGAGATTGGCCGTCAGCGATCCGAGGCGCGCCTGAAGCCCGTCCGAGGTCATGAGCACGGCGTTGGTGCGGAACAGGGAAGAAATCTCGCCCTTGTAGGTCCGGAGTTGGTTGAATGCCCCTACGAGGGTGGCGTTTCCGTTTGCCGCACCTTGCGCAGCACGTCCTCCAGCATCTCGGCGGTCAGATGCGGGTTGAGGCGTACGAGCGCCTCGCGGAGCCGGCCGATCAGCAGTACATCGTCGTAGCTGCCGCGCTCCGGTGCTGGACCCTCCGGGCCGATGTCCGGTCCGTGCAGCACGGCATAGCCCAATCCGGCGAGCTATTCGAGAGCGGCATCTTCTACCTCGCTTTCAGTAAATCTAGCCATCAGGCCGCGACTCTGCTCGTTCCCAGGACGAATCTCGCGCACTCGCGGCGGAGCATTTCATAGGGGTTCACGCAGCGCAGCCCCAGGCCGATGCAGGCGTTCGGAATCTTGATCTTGCTGGTGGTGTCGGCGGGAACTTCGTGCGTGACGACGATGCACCCGTGAGCCAGCGCGTGCGCAACAAGCCAGAAGTCGGCAACCTGCAGGAAGGTTGCGACGGCGGCCGGCTGGTATCCATGGCCGCTCGCCCAATCGCTCACGATGCGAAGCGCCGGCAACACGGCGTTATCCGGAGGCAGAAAGAACCTTTCGCCGCGCGCGGTGGCCCACTCTGAGAGTTCGTCGTCCCCGGCCTGCAGTTCGTTCGCGACCTTCTCGATGCTCGCGACCTTGCCCGCGCCGTTCTCCTCAACCAACCAGTCCCAGAAGGCGGGGCAGAAGTCGAATCCGTAGTGCAGATTCTTTGCCTGGATGAAGACGTTCGAATCGACGAGATAGGCCGTCATCCCATCACCCCGGTTTCGCGCCCGAGGTTGTTGAAGGTCTCGGTCTTCTTGACACCCAACATACGGAATGCGTCCCGATAGAGGGTCTGGCCCTCGAGCGTGCTCACGACCAGCGCGCGAGCGAACCGCCGCCCGACCCGCGCGACCGTGGTGCGATAGAAGTCGCCGCCGCTACCCGCCTGGACCAGCCTCCGCAGTCGTTCGTTCTCCTGCGCCCAGGCGGTATCGAAGCGCTCGCGAGTCAGCCAACCCGCGTCGAGCAGACGGCGCAGGATCACCAGCGTGCTGACCTTGAAGATTCGCGCCAGCCGGGACAGCGCGTCCGGGAGCGGTTCGTTACGTCGCAGATCGGATCGCAGAGCATCCAGCGGCACCAGAAGCTCCGCCGCCACCGCGTTGCACCACACCTCCTCACGCCGGAAGCCCTTGCCCGGCGCGGCGCCGATGTTCGACAAGGCGGAAGCTCCAAGCCAGATATGCGCAAGCTCGTGGGCGAGCGTGAACATCTGCGCCGCCTTGGTGTCCTTGCCGTTGACGAAGATCAGTGGCGCGAGGGGATCGCACAGCGCGAAGCCCCGAAACTCGGCGGGATCGAGACGGCGACTGGTATTGCTCATCACGATGCCGTTCACCATGACGAGGACACCGGCATCATCGGCCTGGCGGATGAACAGCCGCAGCGCATCGGTCCAGGTCGGACACTCCCGGCGGACGGTAAGATCGAAACCCAAGGTCTCCCGCATCCGCGCCGCGACGGTTTCAGGGGACGCTTCGATAGAGGCGCTGCCGACGAAGTCGAGCTCTGGTTCGCCGGCGACGCGGGCGAAATCCCGATACCAGCCCTGCCGTTCCTGGCAGGCGTAGATCGTGTCCAACATATTGGGGCTGGGGCGCGTGACCGCGTGCCCGGCAAAAGTGCGGAAGTCTGGAATGGGAACGGATTCCTCCGGCGGCTCCGAGAGGAACAGATACCCGACCGGTGCATGGACGGCGCGGGCGAATGCCTCGGCCTGCTTCAGGGTGGGCTGCGTTTGGCCATCCTCCCACTCTGGGAGTTTCCTGAACTTCGCCGTGAGATCTTCTTGGGAAACCCCGGCGCGCTCGCGCGCCCAGCGGAGAAGCTCGGGATTGACGGCCGCGCGGATCATGGGCGTTCAGGCGTCGGGTAGTTCGAGAGGATGTCCAGTTCGTGCGTCGCAGCGCAGTCAAGTTCGGCGAGCCATTTGAGAGCGGTATACTGGTTCATCGTGCTGTACTTTGCCTTGCCCGGTAGGTGGCCCAAATGTCGTCGATGGATTCAATGGCCAACGCATCTTTCATCTTCCTAATGGCTTGGGGCGAATATCGTGCGTGCCTTACGCTACCGGTTCTGATTTCCTTGAAGCAGTCAGCGTCCTCGCGAAGGCCGAGGTGGTCGACCACAGCCCGGGATTTCGGCTGCGTGAGGCCGACTTTCTCGGCCAACTGTGCCGCACTCAGACTGTAGAAATCGAGTTCGTTCACTCGGCGTACCGCTACAACCGCCCCGGTCCCTTCGCCCTCTTTCAAGAGGCGGATGGGCTGCCCTTCATTCTTGGTCAGGCGAAGGCTGAGCGTCGGTCCATCAAGTTTTGCGGTGATGTTGATGGAGGCCACGCCGGGAAAGATGGACGACCATGCCTCTTCATCAGTCAAACGCTTGCAAACCTTTTTCAGTTCTCGATCACTTGGCTGTTCGTGATCGCCATTCACTGCGCTTTCCAGGATTGCTAGGCTTCGTACTTTGGCGATTGCATCCATCTTCCTTCTTGTTCCAGGAGCCAAGAGGCTCTTTATTTCATCGACCTCATGGTCGAACAGGGCCGTCAAATCCTTCGGTGCTGTCGTGGAGATGGGTAGAACGCGCTCCGGCAATTCGAGCACAAGTTTCCTGTCGAAAACGTCATCGTGAATATCGCGGAAGAGCGTCACCCCTGCCTGAGCGTAGAAGTACAACTGATGCTCGGACATATCGACGAGATAGTGATGTGCCGCGTCCCGCTGCCCGTTGATCGTTTGCAGCGTGAGCGCCAGTTCGTGGGTCAAGATCTTCAGGTTTGCGTCCGTAAGACTTTTGCGTAAGCAGGCACTGAATCCGATGGTCTGCTTCTCTCCGGCCTTCCGTATCTTTCCCGATCTCTGCCGAATCGCCGCCTTGAGTAGCATCTCGAACGAATGATCGAGCAAGATGAGGACTGCCTCCGACCTGCCGCGATCCCAAGGTCGGTTGAAGTGGTCAATCGAGAGTATCAGAGCGTTGATCGCTTTCTCCCGAAGCTGACGGACCTCCTTCTTCACGCTACGGCTTCCTGTGCTCGTTCCGGGTCGCAAAGGCAGATTTCGCCGGACAAGAGTTTCGGAAGGAGTAGGTCGCGAGTCTGGGATAGCGTTTCGACCTCTTTTAGGTTTCCGGCTCTGCGCTGCCAAAGAGCACTGGCGATTTCCTCAAACGCTGAAATTAACCCTGAAGTGGGTTGAGGAAACTCCAGTCGATATGCGTTTCCTCGATTTAGTCCAGGGACAGCGGCGTCTGTATTCATGTCTCGGAGCGGCTGAGTCGATAGAAGATGATAGCTAAACAGAACGGAACCAATGCGAGGTATGACATAGAAAACAGTGTCGATCGGAAAAACCGGACCGTCCTCCCAATAGAGGCTCCCAACAGTACCTTTTCGTCCTACAACTACCGCCGGCCCGTCGATCAGTGCGGTGTCATGTGTTCCTGTCAGACCTCCCGATCCATATACAGCCACTTTTCCAGGGATTCGCGTCTTCGCAGGCAGCGACTTGCCATAAGCTAGCTTAAGAAAGTCCTCCAAACTGCGAGTTATCCATCCAACCGGTTTCCCCTCGTCATCCAGCGCGTCGGGGAACAGGTCCCAGAGTTCCGGGGCCAGGTAGGAAGCGCGGCCTTCGGCCTTGGCGCGGGTGGGGCCGAAATCGACGAACCAGTCCTTGAAGATCGCCCGCGCCATCGCCTCCAGCGTCTCGTTCATTCG
>JAPOON010000791.1 GCA_026713405.1 Gammaproteobacteria bacterium | reverse complement strand
CCAGGGTTCCCGCCGACACCACGAAGCCGTCCCGCATGGTCGCCGTGCCGCCGAAGTCGAGGGCGATGCCCTGCACGTTCGCGAACGTCACGCCGTTCGCTATGGTCACGGTGATCGTCGCGGCGCCGCTCTCACTTATGTCAACCGGATCGACCGACACCTCGAATGTCGCCGCGTCGTTCTCCTCCACCGTCACCTCCGCCGAGCCGCCTCCCGGGGCTACCGTGTAGTCGGCCCGCGAGGCAATCGTCGCCGTGACCGTGCTCGAGGCGTCCACCACATCGTCGTCCTTCGTCGACACGGCCAGTGTCGCGCTGTCCGCGTTCGCGGCAAACGCCACCGAGGTCGGCAGATCGCCGGTCAGGATGGCCCCGCTCTCGGTTACCTCCACGTCAACAGTCAGTGCGTCAGTTGTCTGACCCGTCCGGGTCAGCGTGAACATCGCGTCCGAGCCCTCGGAGACGGTTCCACCACCGGAGATGGACACCTCGGACACCAACGCCGGGCCGGCGACGGTAGCCTCGATGCCCTGCGACAGTGGCTTGATGTCCCTGCTGCACACCGCGCCGGACGCCCCGCAGTCGACGGTCGGCGCCGGCTTCCGGACATCGGTGGGACGCAATGTGGACAGCCCTGCCGCTCCGCCCTCCCCATCCGCCATCCCGGAGCCGGTATTCCGGCCGGTAGCAGTCGTCCGGGCAACCATGGTTTCGCCGCTGGACCAAAGCCCCGGGGGGTCTTCGTTGCCGTCGTCGCGCGAGAAGTGTATGTCGCCATCGGCGTGACGGAACAGCTCGACGGCCGCGGCCACCCACGACGACGACAGCGAAAGGCTCGCGAACAGGATCGCGGTACGAACTCTCACCTATCCCCCATGACCGGGACTGCCACACCCCCGCGCCGGCAATGCTTGTTGCATTCGGAAGGCAACCCGGTTCGCGGGCTACTTCAGTAGATTTGCGAAATCCAAACTACTGCCTGGACCATTTGGGGTCAACCGGTTCAACTCCGGCTCAGCCGCGTGCCAGGGGGCCGGAAAGGCTGATTGGAAAGGCTGTTTGGAAAGGAGGCGACGAGGGCACACCGAACGATTGAACGGTCGGGCGGCCCGACAGACGCCTCTCGAGGTCGCTCGACGATCTGTCGCCAGACGCGTAGCTGAAGCAGTCCCCGCCCAGTTCGGTCTCTCAGCTCTGGTAGGCAACGCCATTGCCGTCATCTGGTCGGAGCGTGCCGCTATCGGACCTCAGGCTCCGCGACTTTCGCGGCTTGGAATGGGACCGTCGCAGCCCAATCGACCACCGCCCGGCAGACGAACGACCCGTCGGAATTCACGCGTCGATGCCCCGGTCGGTCGGCGCAAAAACAGGGTAGTTCTGATTCCGCGTTTGTTGGTGCCTCTATTGCCCCGGGTCGCCTGACCCGAGCCGTGGCGAATCGCCGATTTGTCGTGCACGCACGACAATTTGATGTGTGTCCGGTCGTTCCAGGTTGCATGTGTGGGTAGGAACAATGCATTGGTGACGAGTACCTGAGAGCGTCCATCGGATACTGCAGGTTTTGGTTCTGGAGTGATGAGGTGGTCCACTCGGGACTCGTGCCGAAGGCGCTGAGAAGTCGGCGCTGTCAACCCAGCCGGTCTGACAATGCCACGCGCGCGCTGATGCAGGCGATAGAGGAACTGTCCAGGGCGGCCCTCAACGCGGGCTTGCTACGGGAGCAACCCGAGGGGTTCTGACGATGCTCGGAACCGGCTTGCCGGTTCCTCGGGGTGCGGGGGCGCGGCCGCCGCGTGCGCAACCAATCATCGGTCGTATGGGAGGAGCCCCAGGACTCGGGCGCGATGCACGACTGCATTGCGGTCGCGCACCTGCAGCTTGTCGAACAGGCGGCGCATGTGGTAGCGCACGCCGTCTCGGCTGAGGCCGAGCGTGGCCGCTATCTGCTGGTAGGTTTGCGTCGGCAAGCGTTGCAGGATGTCCGATTCGCGGGGGCTCAATGTGGGGACCGGCAAAACGTCGCCGGATTGCGATGCTGCCAGCAGCGTGTTTGCCGACTCCCTGTGGGGCGATTGCGGATAGGCATCGAGAAACGCAGTCAATACAGGCACGGCTGCATCGCGCTCTCGAATCAACGCCCGCGCATAGCCGGAATCCGCGAACAAGGTGAGGAAGGCCTTCAGACGATCCAGCGCTGCGGTTCGATCGCCGGTCGATTCCTCGAGCGTCATGGCAAGCGCCAACGCCCTCATCTGTGTGCGGCGCAGCCCGCGTCGTGACGTCAGGCTCAGGAGGCCGTCCAACAGCCGACGCCCGGCACCGAAGTTTCGGGATGCGATCAGCAGCCGCAGCCGCGTGCACGACAGCACTTCCATCTCGCGCCAACTCTGGTTCCTCAAGTCCAGGCACCCGGCCGACTGGTCCGGCAACCCGGCCTGACTCCAGCTCGACTCCGCTTCGGCAACCCGGCCGGTGTCGGCCAATACCTGGGTGCGGAGCGCGCAGAGGTATCGCACCATTGCGGTCAATCCTGCCTGGTGAACGTGTTCCAACATGGCGTTGATGAGGGACACTGCATCGTCGGAACCGCGAAGCGTCAACGCCAACTCTGCCGCGACGGAACTCGCCGCCGCGTACGATGCGAGCTGTGAGCCGCTCGTCCAGAATTCCTTGGGAATCTGCGGCACCTCACCGTCAACGACCACGCGGTTGCGTTCGAGATCCAGTTCCCGAATCAAGACTTCGCCGAGTACCGTCAGTCGCGGGTCATTGAGAAAATGCCGCCGGGCCAGTTCCCGGCCGCTCCGGTACCACGCCGCCGCCTCCCCGGCACGCCCTTGCGCCATGGCGATCTGGCCGAAAAGAAAGTCCAGTACCATCCGGGGATTGGTGGCAGCCGGGTCGAGCCATTG
>JAPOON010000790.1 GCA_026713405.1 Gammaproteobacteria bacterium | reverse complement strand
GGAGTTGCTTGCGAGTTTTCCCTTTCGCTGAGCGCCGTGGTGGATGCGGCCAGCACCATCACGGGCAGCCAGAAATAGCACCAGAAGAGGGTGGTTCGCACCAGCAGGTGGTCGCCGCTGGTGGTGCTGGCGAGCAGCACGTAGACCAGCACGATTGCCCAGTCACGGCGCCGGCCACGCGCGCAGTACAGCAGCCACGCCATCGCGCCAAAGAATACCGCCGCGCCCAGGAACCCCTGGTGATAGATCGCCGCAACATAGAGGCTGTGGGCGCGTTCGGTGACGGTTCCCGGCAGGTATTCGACTTCGAGCGGCGCGGCGATGCCGCAACCGATCAACGGATTGCAGGACGCGAACGCCGAGAAGGTCTGAGACCAGATCGCCGGCCGGTAGGAGAGCCCCCGGTCGAGCCAGATGGACTGCAGCGCCTCGCTGCCGATCAGCGCCGCAGCTACCACAATGCCCAGCGCCACCGTTCCGGTCAGCATGAATCGAGGGCGCAACCTCGGCCCGAAAATAACGGCAACCACGATGATGTAGGCAGCCAGCGCGGTGCGCGGGCCGGCGAGCACGACGAAGGCGATGGGCGCCGCGCAAGCCCAGCCCCAGCGGAGCTGCAGCCTGCCCCCCGCAATGCCGGTGCAGACCGGCAAAGTGGCGGCCAGCAGCAGAATGGAGGCGTGCACCGGGTTGTCGAGCCCGAGCCAGCCGGCGAGCCTCGGCCACTCCGGGTTCCAGGTTGCCCACCAGTGACCGATGGACAGCAGCGCACCCAGGTTGGCACCCAGCAACAGCGTCTGCTGAAGCCGCTGCAACGCTTGCGGAGCCTGTCGGGTCAGGTGTGCGACGCCCAGATAAATCAGAAGGATGCAGTAGGCCGCCAGCAGCAGGTCGGCCGCGCTTTCCCCCGCGACGGGTCCGCTCCAGGTCAACGACAGCAGAGGTACGGCGAGCAGCAGCGGGACCGTCCATCCAGCCCTTCCCGCAAACGCGGTTCTTGCGGTTCGCCAGTCGAACAGAAACCCATGCGCCGCCGCTGCCGCGAGGTACAGCAACCAGTTGCGCTGGTGTTGCTCGGGAACGACGAAAAAGCAGGCGATCAGTAATGCCAGTAGCAAGGTGAACGCTCGCGACATCCCCGGCACGTCAATTCGCCCGCTTGATCATGAGGCCACGGTAGAACAACCTCCCGCGATCGGGCAACCGGGTCTCCAACAGGTCTCAACAAGTTCCCACCGGCGCCCTGCGGGATCCCCCGCCGTTGCCCACCCGGATCGCAATCGCTGCACGACAGGTTCTACGCCAACCGGGGCAGACCTCCTACGGTTTTGGGATTCCCGCTCTGCTAAACTCCCGCCACCCGAATTCCGGAGACGCTCCTCCCCTCATGGACGATTCAGTTCGCAATGCCAGCAGTTACATCTTGCGTTCCGCTGCCGTCGCATTGCTCCTCGCCACCGCCCCGGCATACGCCATCGACGTTGCCGATGCCTATCGCGACGCCCTTGAGAACGACCCGGTGCTCGGCGCGGCCGAAGCGGGCTACGAGGCACGCAAGGAACTCATCCCCCAGGCGCGGGCCAACCTGCTCCCAAAAATGAGCTTCAGCGCCTCCACCAGCTGGAATGAGCGTAGTTTCCCCGTGCCGCCCAGGCTCGACTTCAACCCCGACAGCCCCACGTTCGGCACGATAGCGCCGGTGGCCGACCAGAACTACAACGAGCGCCAGTGGTCGGCCCGCCTGGAACAGCCCATCGTCAACCTGAGCAGCTGGTTTGACTGGCGCAGCGCCAAGTCCTCGGTGGAAGGCGCCGAGTTCAACCTGGCGAACGCCCGGCAGGCGCTGATAGTGCGCGTGGTGGAAGCCTACCTGAACGTGCTGCGAGCCCAGGACCGCCTGGACGCAACCCTTGCCCGGGAAACCGCCGTCAACCGGCAGCTAGAGCAGGTTCAGCAGCGCTTCGATGTCGGGCTGGTAGCCATTACCGACGTTCTGGAGGCCCAGGCCGGCTCCGACAACGCCGTGGTCGACCGCATTCAGGCCGACGGCGACCGGTACATCTTCTTCGAGACCCTGCAGGCCCTGATCGGCGAATCGTTCGACAGCGTCGACCGCATCTCCGAAAACCTGCCGGTCATCGACCCCGAGCCACAGAACGAAGCGCATTGGGTGCAGACGGCGCTGGACACCAACCACAACATCGCCGCCGCCCACGCGCAACTCGAGGCCGCCAACCGAGCCATCGCGGCGCGCCGGTCGGGGCACCTGCCGACGGTGGACGGCTCCATTACGCGCAGCCATTACTACACCGGCGGCGCCAGCTTCCTGGCCAACAAGATCAACACCACCACCTATGCGCTGTCGGTAAACCTGCCGATCTACCAGGGCGGCTTCACCAACTCGCGCACCAAGGAGGCCCGGGCCATGGCCGAGCAGGCCCGTGAGGAACTGCTCAACCAGCAACTCACCGTCAGCCGCGATACCCGCAACCTGTTTCAGATGGTAGCCACCGACGTGGTGCGGGTGGGTGCTCGCATGAAGGCCATCGCATCGAGCGAATCGGCCCTGGAAGCCACCGAGACCGGCTACGAAGTGGGCACCCGCAACATCGTCGATGTGCTGCAGGCCCAGCAGCGGCTGTTCGCCTCGCAGTTCGACTACGCCGACTCGCGCTACAACTACGTGATCGACCTGATGCGGCTGAAGCAGGCCGCCGGCATCCTCAACGACGAAGACCTGATGGAGCTGAACCGCTTCGCGGACCCGGCCGACCCGGTTTCCCGGGAGGCTTCGCTACGCAATCGCGGCACGAATCCGAGCTCGCAATAGGTCAAGCGGGCCGGGGTCGCAGTCGCTTCCGACCAGGTTCCCATCAGGCCGCGCTACGCAAGCGTGGCGCGAATCCGGGTTCGCAACAGGTCGAACAGGCGCGCTGTGGCGCCTCGGTTTTCCTCCACAACCTGAAGCGCGTGCGCACCGGCCGCGGCGCGGGCTTCCTCATCCTTGAAAGCAGCGATTACGACCTCGCCCAGTTGTGCCGCCGTTTGCACCCGAGCGAGGCAATCCGCCTCGGCAAACGCCGCCACCACTTCGTCGAAGTTCCAGGTATGGGGCCCCATCGCCAGGGGCTGGCGGCAAAGTGCGGCCTCGATCGGGTTGTGGCCGCCGACGGGGACGAGGCTGCCGCCTATGAAAGCGAGCTCGGACAGGCCGTAGAGAGTTTGTAGCTGGCCCATGGTGTCACAGACGACTACATCCGCCGATGCCGATGGGGCGTCCGGATCGCCGGACCCGCTCGCTCCCATGCGCAGTACCGAGAAACCTCTGCGCCGCGCCAGGCCGCAGATTTCCCGCCCCCGCACCGGATGCCGCGGCGCCAACAACAGGCAGCTTTCGGGACTGCGCTCACGCACGCGTGCATGGGCGTCGAGCACCAGTTCGTCCTCGCCGGGATGGGTGCTGCCTGCTATCCATACGTGCCGTTGCTGCAATCCCAATGCACGATGCAACGCCGCCGACTGGTCGGCGTGATCGTCCGGCAGCCGCGCATCGAACTTGACGCTGCCCAGGGCGACCGCTTTTTCGCCCGGCAAGCCCAGGGACTTGTATCGCTCCAGCGTATCGTCGTACTGGCAGGCGACAAGAGCGACCTCCCGAAGCATGCTCCGCGTCAAGCAGCGCACAAGCACAAACCCGTATCCGCGCGCCGACTTGGCGGACAGGCGTGCATTGACCAGCAGCACGGGAACCCCCCGGCGATGGGCTTCATGGATCAGATTGGGCCACAACTCCGTTTCCACCAGCACCAGCACGCGAGGCTGCACCTTGTCGAAGAAGGACCGCACCGCGAACAGGAAGTCGTACGGAGCGTAACAGTGGTGGACGCTGTCTCCGAGCCGGCCGGCAACCTGGGCGGAGCCGGTCGGGGGGGTGGTGGTAACCAGCATGGGCGCTCCGCCATCGCCGGCAAACTCGGCAGCAAGATCCGCGATCAGCTGCGCTACGGCAATGGTTTCGCCGGCGGAAACCGCGTGAAACCAGACACATCCGCCCGGCACCCGCGCCGGGACCCGGCCCATCCGTTCACCGACCCGCCTTCCGTATTCCGGTTCGCGGCGCGCGCGCCACTCCAGGCGCAGCAGAACGGCCGGGAGGACCAGCCAGAGCAGCACCTGGTAGAGAAGCCTGATCATGGACGGCAAGCCTAACCGCTTTTCCAGCATGTCGCCGCCGGCCAGGCAGTTGCCGCCTTAGCGCGGGGCCGGTTGCTACAATCCGGGTTTCACCAACCCGGCCGTTCATGCGGCGCCACCCCGGCAAGGCGATGCCCAGCAACACTGTCAAAGTCGATACCGTGATCGCCGGCGGCGGCATAGCAGGTCTCTGGCTGCTGAACGTACTGCGCTCGAAAGGCTACAGCGCCGTGCTGCTCGAAGCCGAGCGTCTGGGCGGGGGGCAGACGCTTTCGTCCCAAGGGATCGTTCACGGAGGGATGAAGTACGCGTTGGGCGGCGCTCTCACGCCCGCCAGTGAAGCCCTGAGCCAAGCCCCCGGCCGCTGGCGTGCCTGCCTGAGAGGCACCGGCGAGGTCAATCTTCGCGGGCTCGAGCCCTTGTGCGACCGCTTCCATCTTTTTGCCGGCGGGGGCGCCCTCGGCCGGCTGGCGGCGTTCTTCGCGAGCAAAGCGCTTCATGGCCGAGTGGAGTTGCTCGACCGGCACGACCATCCCGAGGCACTTCGAGACGATGCCTTTCGGGGGCCGGTTTACCGCCTGGAGGACTTCGTGCTGGATACATCGGCGCTGGTCGAACGCCTCGCCACGCTCGGTTCCGGCAACATCTACCGGCACTCGATGACTGCCGATGCCTGTACGCTGGACGGGGACGTGCAGGTGCGGTTGGCGGATTGCAACTTGTCTGCCAATCGGCTGATCCTGGCGGCCGGCGCCGGCAACGAGGCACTGATCGAAGGGCTGGGCGTGTCCAGCATCGCCATGCAGCGCCGTCCGCTGCACCAGGTAGTCGCGCGTCACCCGCATCTGCTGCCGCTGTACGGTCATTGGCTGGCCGGCGCCGGGCGTGCCGAGCCTCGGTTGACGATCACCACTCACCGCGACGGCGGTGAATCGGCTCGAAGCGGCCTGCTCTGGCACCTCGGCGGGCAGCTTGCCACGGATGGGGTTTGCAGCAGTGCAGAGGACCAGCGCAATCAGGCAAGGCTGGAACTCGAGACCTGCTTTCCCTGGATGGACTGGAGCCTCGCCACGTTCGAAACCTGGCGGATCGATCGGGCGGAACCCTGTCAGCCGGCGGGCCTTCGGCCCGACCACGCCTTCGCGGAAGCCTCGGGTCCCTGCATCGTCTGCTGGCCCACCAAGCTCACCCTGGCGCCCGATCTTGGGGACCGGGTGCTTGGCCTGCTGCCGCCGCCAGAACACCCGTCGCCCGGCCCGTTGACCCTGCAACCCGCCGCCGTCGGGCGGACGCCCTGGGGCGCGTGATGGAGTACCGGCCACTCGGCGCTACCGGTATCGACGTGTCCGTACTGGGCCTCGGCACTGTCAAGCTGGGCCGCGACAGTGGCGTCGACTACGCCCGTCCGTTCCGCCTGCCCACCTTGCGGGAAGCGAGGCGCCTGGTCGACAAGGCGCAGTCGCTGGGCATCAATCTCATCGACACGGCCCCGGCTTACGGCACGAGCGAGGAACGCCTGGGCGAATTGCTCGCGGGGCAGCGGCAACGCTGGGTGGTGGTCACCAAGGTGGGCGAGGAATTCGACGGCATACGGTCGAGCCACGACTTCAGCCCCGAACATACGACCATGAGCGTGCACCGCTCGCTGCGGCGTCTGGGCACCGACTGGCTGGACGTGGTGCTGATCCATTCGGACGGAAACGATGAGCGGATACTGACCGAAAGAGGAACTTTGGACTGTCTGAAGCATCTTAAGGAGCAGGGTCTGATCCGCGCCGCCGGCATTTCGCACAAGTCGCCGACCGGAGCGCGGACGGCACTGGAACAGCAAGCGGACGTCATCATGGCGACGCTGAACCCGACAGAAATGTCTGAAGCACAGGTTATCGAACAAGCGGGAAAGCAAAGATGCGGCGTACTGGTAAAGAAGGCGCTGGCCGGTGGGCGGGAAGCTCCGCAGGCACTGCGCCTGGCGGCCCGGCATCCAGGCGTAAGCAGCGTTGTCGTAGGCACCCTGCATCCGCAGCATCTCGAAACGAACGCTGGAATCGTGGCTGACTCAGAATGAGCAACGAAAAAACTGAAAGTGCGTGGGACGCTATCGAAGGCGATCCCGTGAACCGGGAACTGTACAAGCTTCGGTCGGAACTGATGCACGAAATCACGGAATACATCAGATCGAACGAGCTGAGGCAACGAGAGGTTGCGGGAATGCTCGGAATTTCACAACGACGCGTAAGTACGCTGATGAAAGGAGATTTCTCGTCGTTTCGACTCGATACGCTGGTCGCCTTCGCCCTGAAGTGCGGCCACTCCGTCAGCATCGATACCGCATAGCGTGAATCCTGCGCGCATGCCGCCCGACTGGCGTGGATCAACTCCAGCCCGCATCCATGGGTAGTTGGTTATGGCCTGTAGTCAGGGCTTAGACTGAAACGTCGACGCCCACAGGGCAGTGATCCGAACCCAGCACCTCGGGCCAGATGAAGGCACTTTCAACCCGCTTTGCCGCCCCCGGCGAAGCCAGCACGTAGTCGATGCGCCAACCCACATTCTTCTCGCGCATGCCGCCCCACTGCCGCCACCAGGAATAGTGGCCGGGCTCGTCGGCGTGACGGGCGCGGAACGTATCGACCCATCCGGCATCCAGCCAGCGCGTGAACTCCGCGCGCTCCTCCGGCAGGAAACCGCTGGTCTTTTTGTTCGACTTCGGCCGCGCCAGGTCGATGGCTTCATGGGCCGTGTTGTAGTCGCCCATCACAAATACCGGACCCCGGCGCCGCAGCGACTGGATGCGGTCGAACACCGCCGCGTAGAAATCGAGCTTGTAGGGCACGCGGCTGTTGTCGCGGTCGCGGCCGCTGCCCTTGGGGAAGGAGACCGAAGCCACCGACAGCCTGCCGAAGCGGGCGATGATGAAGCGGCCCTCCGCATCGAAGCGATGCTGGCCCAGGGCGGTTTCCACCCGGTCCGGCGGGCGGCGGGAATAGATGGCCACGCCGCTGTAGCCAGGGCGCTCCGCCGGGGAGAAGCTGGTGTGCCAGCCTTGCGGGGCGCGGGTGGCTTCATCCAACTGGTGCTCGAATGCGCGCACTTCCTGGAGCGCAATAATGTCGGCGCCGGAGGTGTGCAGAAAGCTGAGAAACCCTTTCCTGACACAGGCGCGCAACCCGTTGACGTTCCAGCTTACGATGCGCATGGCTAACGGGACGACACCCCGGCCCCACGAAAAAGCAGTGACCGGGCGCAAACTTGGCTCATTTGACAGCCTGATCCGCGAACAAGAGGTACAGAATCAGCCGCCGCGTGAACCGCGGCTCTTCATTTGCTCCAGAATCGCCGTGGTCGAGCAGTCTTCGACATGGGCGAGCACCCGCACCGAACCGCCGTAAGAGCGGACGAAATCCGCACCCACGACTTCATGGGGTTCGTAATCGCCCCCCTTCGCCAGCACGTGCGGCCGCAGCAGTTCGAGCAGCGCATCCGGCGTGTCTTCGTCGAAAGCGACCACCCAATCCACGGACTGAAGGCCCGCGAGTACGCGCAGCCTGCGGTCCAGGCCGTTGACCGGGCGGCCCGTGCCCTTGAGGCGCGCGACCGAGGCATCGTCGTTCACCGCTACTATGAGGCGGTCGCCCAATGCCCGGGCTTCCTCCAGGTAGCGGACGTGGCCGGCGTGCAGGATGTCGAAACAGCCGTTGGTGAATACCAGCTTCTCGCCGGCGGCCGCCGCGGCTTTTGCAGCCAGGGCCAACTGCCCGCGGGTGAGGATGCCGCGGTCGGCCTGGCTGTCGTGGCCCGCCGCCAGGGCCAGTTCGGGGCCGCTGACCGCCGCCGTCCCGGCCTTGGTGACGGCGATGGAACCGGCGATGTTGGCCAGCCGCGCTCCGTCCAGCGCAGGCCAGCCCAAGGCACTGGTGATGCCCAGCACCGCGGCAGCGGTGTCGCCGGCCCCCGTGACGTCGAAGACCTCAACGGGGCGTGCCGGCAGGTGGTGGCAGCCTTCGCCCGTCGCGACGCTCATGCCGCCGGCGCCGTGGGTGATTACCAGCGCGCCGATATCCAGTTCAGCACATAGCGCCACGGCCCGTTCGCCGAGTTCGCCCTCGTTGCGCCATTCGCCCGTGGCGGCGGCGAATTCGCGCTCGTTCGGCTTCAGCACACTGGCGCCGGCATAGGCGCGAAACGGCTTGGCCTTGGGGTCGACGATAACGGGTACGTTGATCCGCCGGGCCGCGTCGATGATGGGGGCCGGGTCGTGTATGGCGCCCTTGTCATAGTCGGCGATGATCAGGGCGTTGGCGTCTTCGAGTTGACCCGGCACCATCGTTGCCAGTCTGCGGGCGAGGTAAGGCGACGTGGGCGCCTCGAAGTCTGTACGCAGCAGTTGCTGCTGGCGGCTGACGACGCGGAGCTTGAGGGTGGTGGGGGCATCGATGCTGACGAGGAAGTCGTCGCAGACGCCGGATGCATCGAGCTTGTGCTTGAGGGCCTGGCCCACGGCATCGTCGCCCGTGCACCCAATAAGGGTGCTCAGCGCGCCGAGGCTCCTGACATTGAGGGCCACGTTGGCGGCGCCGCCGGGGCAGTCTTCGGTATGCTCCACGTCGACGACGGGCACCGGGGCTTCCGGGGAGACGCGGCGGGTGGGGCCGTGCCAGTAGCGGTCGAGCATGACATCGCCGACGACCAGTACGTGCAGGTTCTTGAGCGACGGGAGCTGGAGGTGCCTCAATTCGGGTGGCCTGTGGCGGCTCGGGCCGGATGGTATCACAGGGGTTAGTTGCTAGAATCCGGGGGCTTCTCCACCGCGTTTGAGCGATTTCGCCGCCGATGTCTCACCTTCGAAACACCTTTCTGCCTTGCCGAAATCGCCTTGCGGGCTGGCGTGAGAGGCGGTGAAGCATGGGCTCCGGAAAACCCAAGCCCCCGCACCTGGCATCGCCGAGGATGTGGCCCAGCTGGTGCCTGGTGGGCGTGGGCTGGGTGATCGGGCGCCTGCCGCTGGGGATGCTGTTTCCCCTGGGCAAGCACCTCGGGCGGATTGCCTTCCGCTGCTGGGGCCGGCGGCGGCGGATTACCGAGACCAATCTGCGGCTCTGCTTTCCCGAACTCGATGCGCCGGAGGTCACCGCGATGGCCCGGCGGGTGTTCGAGGCGGTGACCCTCGGGGTGCTGGAATTCTGCGTTGCCTGGTTGAATCCGCTGCGGGATCTGCGGGGGCGGATGAAGGTTGTGGGAGCGGAGCACTTTCGTGGGGCCATGGCGCAAGGGCGGGGGGTGGTGCTGCTTGGGGCGCATTTCGGGTGCCTGGACATTATCTCCCAGGCGCTGGCGGATCTGGGGCGGATTGATGTGATGTATCGGTACAACAAGAACCCGGTGCTGGAGTGGGTGCAGTTGCGGGGGCGGCGGCATTATTACCGGGGGGTGATCGAGCGGCAGGATACGCGGGCGGTGCTGCAGGCGCTGAAAGCGGGGCGGGCTGTTTGGTACGCGGCGGATCAGGATTATGGGGCGAAGTATTCCGTGTTTGCGCCGTTCTTTGGGGTTGAGGCGGCTACGATTACGGCTACGGGGCGGTTTGCGGGGTTGAACGGGTCGCCGGTGGTTATGCTGAGTCATCATCGGGATTATGAGGAGCGGTGTTGGACGATTGAGTTCGGTGCGCCGATTGAGGGGTTTCCGAGTGGTGATGATCAGCAGGATGCGTGCACGATCAACCAGGTGATGGAGGGGGAGATTCGCAGGCATCCGGAGCAGTACCTGTGGCTGCACCGCAGGTTCAAGACGCGTCCGCCAGGGGAACCCGGCCTGTACGGGTGAAGCCCCGGTGCCGACGGCTGCCGGCCCTTGCGACTGTTGCCTCAGACGCGATTGCCGTTCACGCCGACACACTCCGGAGTGAAGCAGCAATCCGGAAACGTCATGGATTTCCGCGATGCCGTGAAGTCGGCGAAGAAGTTTGTCGCCGAGATGTTCGAAATCGAACCGATCCACAACATCACGGGTCTAAGCAAATGACGTTGCCCGAGATCACGACATGGCCTCCACGGCTTCAGCACACCGGTTGCTGCGGCGCGAGCGCGGCTCCCCGGCCGGCTCCCATGCCGGGAACAGGAGGTTTTCCGTACTCCGGCCCACCGGCCTCTGCCTTCCTTCGATTCCGTCGGCGCAAGCCGCGTTTCTGGTGGCACTGACATCGCTTGCAATCGGCGGCGCACCATCCGCGCATGCGGGACCATCGGCCAACGCGCCCAACATCGTGGTGATTACGGTCGACGGGTTGAGCACGGCGGATCTCGGCTACAACGGAGCCATCGACATCGAAACACCGAACATCGACCGGCTTGCCGCCGCAGGCACGGTCTTCACCAACGCCTATACGTCGATGTCGGGTTCCAGCCCTGCTCGGGCCGGGCTCCTGACCGGCCGGCATCCAGCCCGATTCGGGCTCGAGGAAGACCTCGCGCTCGCGTGGCCCGATGCGGAACAGGCACTCCCGACCTCGGAACAGACCATTGCACGGCATCTGAGCCGGGCGGGCTACCGCACCGGACTGGTCGGCAAGTGGCACCTGGGGGCCGAAGAGAGCCGGGTGCCGCTGAAGCGAGGCTTCGACTACTTCTTCGGGTTCATCGGCCGGGGCCATGATTACTGGCACACGGATGCAAACGCCCTGGCGGACGAATACCTCATTCCCCTCGTCGAGAACCACCGCAACGTGCGCCTCGACGGCTACCTGACGGATGTCCTGACGAACAAGGCCATCGACTTCATGAACGATTCCGGAGCTGCGCCGTTCTTCCTGCAACTGGCGTTCAATGCGCCGCAAATGCCCCTGGAGGCGCCCCGCGAACTGCTGGCGAAATACGCGGGCGTTCAAGACGCCTCCCGACGAACCTACCTGGCAATGGTCGACGCCCTCGACGGCAACATCGGACGCCTTCTCGATGCACTCGACACAGCCGGCATCCTGGACGCGACGCTGATCTTTCTGACAGGCGAACAGGCCGCGGCACCGCCAGCGGACAACGGTGGACTGCGCGGCGGCGGGTTCCACGAGGGTGCCATCCGGGTGCCGTTCGCGGCGTCGTGGCCGTCGAGATGGCCGAGCGGAAGCACCTTTCAACACACGGCGTCGACATTGGACATAGCCGCAACGGTTCTCGCCGCAGCCGGCGTGTCACCCTCTGCATCCCACCCCGCACCGGACGGCGTGAACCTCGATCCATTCCTGCGCGGAGAGCGTACCGATGCTC
>JAPOON010000789.1 GCA_026713405.1 Gammaproteobacteria bacterium | reverse complement strand
GCGGCGGCGGCAGCGGCACGGCGGGGCACGGCCTGGGGCTGGCGGTCTGCAAGGGGCTCGTGGAGGCACACGGCGGGCGCATCCGCGCGGCAAGCGACGGCCCCGGCCGGGGCCCCACGATCACATTCACCCCTCCGGCGGCGGAGGCCGGGCGGGGCGCCCCCCCCCCCCGGCCCGTCCCGCGCGCCCACAAACTGTGAGATTGCGCCCGCCGTTTTCCATTGGGACCAGAGGACCAGACACCAGACACCAGACACCAGACCATCCCAGGACGCCGCTCGAATTCTCGCAGATGAACAAGTCACAGAACCAGTACTGGCGCTGGACACATGCCGTAAAATATAGTTAAATCAGTGACTTGATGGCAGCGTGTCGCGACCGCGCCGACCGCGCCCTGACTGATGGGGTCCATGCCGTGATTGAAGGTTCCTGGCTCGCGCGCAGTCTACCCGACGACACCCCACGAATCCCGGTCGGGTAGCCGACTGTCTGAAAAGCGGCGCCGGCAAGGTCCGGACTGCGGTGCAGGGCCTGCAGCAAGGCTTCGGTCTCCGGTTGGCGTTGGCGCCTGTTGGAAGCTGCTGCGCGGATTACTCGCGCGATTCCCCGGCCTAGCCGTCGCTCGGCAAGGCGAATACGAAGATTGCGTTGATGCCGCGGCTCGGTTTCATTTCCGGGTGAATGGACAGCACGCGGCGTTCCGGTTCGGCGGTGCCGCCGCCGACGGGAACGGCGATGTACTGGCGGCCGTCCGCCTGGTAACTGATCGGGTGTCCGGTCACGGGGCCGCTGAGGATCGTTTCCCACAGTACCTGCCCGCTCAGGTCATCGAACGCCTTGAAGCGGCGGTTGGCGTCGCCGCCGAAGACCAGCCCGCCGGCGGTGGCCACCAGGCCGCTGAGCATTCCCGCGCGCTGCTGATGGGTCCAGGCGACCCGGCCGCTTTCGATGGATACCGCGTCGACGCGTCCGACCGGATAGGGGGTTTGGTCGATGGTCGGGTCTTCGACGAACACCACGGACGAGGCGTACACCTCCTCCGGTGTCGGGGAGGCCGCGTTGCCGGTGTGCAGCATGCAGAGGTTCTGCTGCGGCTGGTACATGAGGCCGGTGTTCGGGTTGTAGGCGCCTGACGGCCAGTTCTTGCCGCCCGCCCGGCCGGGACAGACCAGAATCTCCTCGAAGGCATCGACCACCAGGTTTTCGTCGATGTGCACCTCGCCCGTCGCTGTGTCGATTTGCGTAACCAGGTTCTGGTTCAGCGTTGGCGTCGCCCACAGGAACTCGCCCGTCTCGCGGTTCAGGGTATAGACGATGCCGGTCTTGCCCGGAATGCCCGTTACGACCTTGTGCGCCTCGCCCTTGTCGAGCGCCGGGTTGATCCACTGCACTGCCGACGGGTCCGGCCGCACGCGCGTGTCCACCAGCAGGCGTTCGAAGACGTGATCCATGTCCCAGTTGTCCCGGGGCAGGTGCTGGTAGTACCAGGCGATCTCTCCCGTCTCCTCATCGAGGGCCAGGGTCGAGTTGGAATACAGCACATCGCCGCCCGGCGTTCCCCGGACCCGTTCCAGGGAAGGGGCCGGTACCGATGTGCCCCAGTAGATCAGGCCCAGGGCGGGATCGTAGCTGCCGCTTCCCCAGGCGCCGACGTGACGGCGGTCTTTCCAGGCAAGGTCGCCCCAGCTGTCGCCGCCCGGCTCTTCGGGGCGGACGATGGTGTTCCGGCGCCAGATTTCCGCGCCGGTGCGGGGGTCGTAGGCAGCGATATAGCAGGCGTCGGGACCGTCGGACGGCGAACAGGAGCGGCCGCCGACCACCTTGCCGCCCATGATCACCGGTCCGGACGAAAAATCTCCGTCCACCGGCACCTGCCAGAGGAGACTGCCGTCGCGGGCGTCCAGGGCGATCAGGTGCGGTTCGTTCTTGGTGAAGTGGAATATCCTGTCCCGGTAGATCGCGATGTTGCGCATCCGCGTCTTGCCGGCGGTGACGGGTTCGCCGCGGTATTCCCAGATGAGGTCTCCCGTTCGCGCATCGAGTGCCTGGATGACATCGCCCGGGTGGGCCAGGAACATGGTGCCGTCGTAGACCAGGGGCGTGGTTTCCTGTTCGCCAGGTTCCATGGCCCGGGACCAGGCGAGGGTCAGTCCGGACACGTTTTCCCGGGTGACCTGATCGAGCGGGCTGAATCCCCAGGCATTCCAGGTGCGCCGGTACATCAACCAGTCGCCGGGGTCCGGGTCGGCCAGTTGCGCCGCCGTGACGGGCACGAACCCGTCCACCGTTCGCCCCGTGAGGGGATGCAACTCGATTTCCTGCAGGTCCGGGTAGCTGAGCGAGCGCACGAAGGCCGCCAGGGCGATGAGTTCTTCGCGCTGAATCGCGGGTAGCGGCGGCATTTCGAAACCGCCGTACTGAATGACCCGGGCAATGTCCATGTCCGAAAGGCGGCTCATGGCGGCCGGATCCCGGAGGTCGTTGGGTTTGGCCGTGAGTTCGGACCAGAGTGCCCCGCCGCCGGCGCCGTCGGCCCCGTGGCAGGCACTGCAGTTGTGCCGATAGCTCCCGGCGCCGCGGTGCAACATCGACGCGTCCACGTTCAGGGTCGCAACCGCCGGTTCGATGCCCTCGCGTGGGGGCGGATAGATCTCGGGAGCGGCGTGCAACGAGAGCGTTGCCCCGAGCAATCCGACGAGAGCGCCCGCCTTGAAGGCGGTGCGGCTCAGGCTGCGTGACCGGCGCATTGTCGCGGAGCCGGAATCCGCCGGCGGTATGCCGGCGCCAGGGCGGCCGTTGACGCCATGCGGGCCGGAATCCAACCGTCAGGCCGCGGCATGTCGCCGTTTCAGGGAGAACCGCGCCTCCATCTCCCGTCGCGCGCACACCGCCTCGAGCGCCGGTTCGCACTCGACATCGTTCCAGCCGACGATGCTTCCGGCCCGGGTTGCGCGCTTCAGGGTTACGCCCTGGGCAAGGCCGATCGGCAGTGCGGCCCGGTCGAGCGATGCCGGTGCGGGCAGCAGCTTCCCGTAGACGGTGAAACCGCCCTCACCGTCGAGGGTCTCGCCGGCCGCGAGGTCCCGCTTCGCCGTGGCAACCGCATCGCCCACGAAGTTGCGCGTGGCGCCGGTGGGCCGTCCGAGCAGGGCGGCGGACAGGATCGAGACGTTCAGCTCCAGCCCGATGAGGTGGAAAGGCTTGTACATCGCCGAGTACCTGCCCGAGACATCGGTGTTCATGCCGTACTGGCGGAAGCAGGCCGCGGAGTAGTCGTTGGGCGCTTCGATGACCACGTAGACGCCCCAGCGCAGATCGTTGGGAACCGGACGCCCGTCGCGCTCGATGGACGAGATCACCTCCACCTGCCCCTTGTGATGCAACTGTCCGCCGTCCGCCGGCGGGCGCAGCACATCGGCGAGGTCGTCCCGGCTGCACGGCGGGAAGGCGAGCCCGTCCGGGGGCGGCGTGAGGCCGGTCGCGTTGGCGATCGCCGCAATCTCGATGGCGGACTTGGTGCCGTCGAGGAAGGAGTTGAACATGCGGCTGTTCATTCCCGCGGCCCGCGCCTCGCCGGCGGTGAGCCCGTAGTGTTCCCAGACCGTGTCGGGCGTCGAAGCGTGGTATGAAGGCAGGTACTTGGTGCCCTTTCCCGCGGCCACCACGTCGAAGCCGCTGATGCGCGCCCATTCCACCATCTCGCAGGTCAGCGCGGGCTGGTCGCCATAGGCCATGCTGTAAACAACGCCGGCATCGCGGGCTTCCTCCGCCAACAGCGGGCCGGCCCGAACGTCGGCTTCGGCGTTGACCATCACGATGTGTTTGCCCGCGGCGCAGGCGGCGCGGGCGTGCGCGATGCCGGCCGCGGGGTCGCCGGTGGCTTCCACCACCACATCAACATCGCCGGAACGCACCGCCTCGCGCGCATCGTCGGTGAAACGGGTTCGGGCGACACGGGCGTTGCTCCAGCCCACGGTGCGGCATGCGGCGCGGGCACGGTCGGGTTCGAGGTCTGCGATGACGCTCACTTCGAGGCCGGCGGTGGTGGGCGCCTGGCTCAGGAACATCGAGCCGAACTTGCCGGCCCCGATCAGCGCGACCCGCACGGGCCGGGTGGCAGCGGCCCGCTCGAGGAGTTGGTCGTGGATATCCACGGCGCGATCAGGCCGCAGCTTCGGAGAGCGCGAGTTCGGCGATGCAGTCGTCAGCGAGCGGCTCGATGGGGCGGAAATCGCGATGGGCGACCCGCTCGGGGCGCTTGAAACGGCGGATGTGGTTGTCTACGTGGCAAAGCGAGAGATAGACGATACAGCGGTTCAGCGGGCTGATGTTCGGCGCGCTGGCGTGCACCAGGGGGGAGGCGAAGACGATGACGCTGCCCGCCGGCCCGGTCGGCGCCACGCAGCCGCCCTCTTCGGCGAGCCGGGTTACGGTGGCCCGGTCAAGGGTCCACAGCGGATAGCTCGTCGTCTCCAGGTCGTGCCCCGCCTCGAAGACGCCGTGCTTGTGGCTGCCGGAGAGCAGGATCAGGGGCCCGTTGGCGGCGGTCACCTCATCGAGAAACACCGCGATGTTCATCGCGCGGGGCTCGGGCATCTCGTCGTCGCGCGCCCAGGTGCCGTAGTCCTGGTGCCACTGCCAGATCTCCCCGTCGAAGGCGGCCTTGGCGTTGACCTTGTACTGGTGCATGTACACGGGGCCGTCCACGAGTTGCATCACCGGTTCGATCAGGCGGGGATGGCGCCCGAGGCGGCGGAACGCCTCGTGATAGGTATGGGCGGCGAACGCCGTGCGGGCAACGCCGCTCGACTCGCGCCACACCTCTTCCCGGTCCATGGCGAAGACGTCGTCCGCGGCGCGGCGCAGAACG
>JAPOON010000788.1 GCA_026713405.1 Gammaproteobacteria bacterium | reverse complement strand
GGGGCCATCTCGCTTGGCCACCCGCTGGGGGCTACGGGGTGTTTCCTGATTACCAAGGCGATCCACGAGTTGCGGCGCAGCGGCGGGGTCTACGGTCTCGTGAGCATGTGCTGCGGCGGCGGGCTCGGCACCGGCACGCTGCTGCGCGCGGCCTGATCGGTTCTCTGAAGTAGACAGGTCGCGTGGCCCGCAGCAGAGGCTTTCCCGCCAAGGTCGCATCGCAGGGATGAGTAAACCCAGGGTAATCGTCACCCGGCGCTGGCCGGCGGCAGTGGAGGAAGCGCTGTCCACGCGGTTCGATGCGCAACTGAACACGGACGACCGTCCGTTTTCCCGCGAGGAACTCGCCGCTGCCCTGCGCGGTGCCGATGCGCTTTGCCCGACGGTTACCGATGCGATCGGAGGCGATCTCTTCGGTTCCGGCGTGCGGGCCAGGGTTATCGCCAATTACGGTGTGGGCTACAACCACATCGACGTTGACGCAGCCCGCAACCACGGGATCGTGGTAACCAACACCCCGGACGTGCTCACCGACTGCACCGCGGACCTGGCCATGACGCTGATGCTCATGTGCGCCCGCCGGGTGGGCGAGGGCGAACGGGAACTGCGCGCGGGCGACTGGACCGGGTGGCGGCCCAGTCACCTGGTGGGATCGCGGGTTACCGGCAGGACGCTGGGCATCGTGGGCATGGGCCGAATCGGCCAGGCCACGGCCCGGCGGGCGCGACACGGCTTCGGCATGCGCATCGCCTGCTACAGCAGGAGCCCGGTGCCGCAGACCGTGCTGGACGAGTTGCAGGCGCATCAGGTCTCCGATCTCGATGAACTCGCGGCAAGCGTCGACTTTCTTTCCCTGCACTGCCCGGCCACCCCGGAAACCCATCACCTCATCGACCGGCGGCGGCTTGCGCTGATGCGCCGGACGGCTTTTCTCATCAACGGTTCCCGCGGGCCGCTCGTCGACGAACAGGCGCTGGCCGATGCCCTGGCGAACGGCCGGCTGGCCGGGGCCGGGCTCGATGTCTACGAGGCGGAGCCAACGGTTTGCGATGAACTACTGGAACTGGACAACGTCGTCCTGCTTCCTCACATGGGCAGCAGCACGGCCGAGACGCGAAACGCCATGGGAATGCGGGTAGTGGAGAATCTCGACCGCTTCTTTGCCGGCGAAGAACCCCCCGACATCTGCGTTTGAGCTTGCAAGTTTCCAAGCCGGCGTGCCGGAACGCTGACGCGGTGCCCGAGCGAAAGAATCGTTGTCCGCTGCATTAATTTTAATAGGATCAATATGTTAAATATTGTTCCATCGAAGGCGTCGAGATCGGGGGCAACCGTACTACCAGGTCAGAACCATATTGCCGAGCGCTCAGAACCGGGAAAGCCTACAGCTTCTGCGAGGCACGAAGCTCCCGGGTGATTGTCGCCAGGTCGGCGGTCATCAGCACGCCGGTAAGCTCCGTCATCGTCGATGCCTGGCTGACGAACAGGTCGGCATTGAAGCGTTCGATGGTGGCATGGCTGGTCCAGTAGTGGCCGAGAAATCCCCCGAGGCCGTAAGCCGGCACGTCCAGGCAGTGCCAGATTTCGCATCGTGTGGGCAGTGCGATCACGCCGACGCCCCACCAGACTTGCTGCAAGCCGCCGTTGCGGCCCGGGCGCTCCGGAGCGGAGACCTGAGCCCGGGACCAGCCGTACTTCTGCACGGCCGTGACTGCGGGTTCGACCAGTACCGGATGCGCGCGCGACCACAGATATGACTGCTCGGTGAGGCCGGTCGCCTCCACCCGGCCGTCGACTTCGCGGTAGTCCATTTCGCCGAGGTGTTCGGCCTGCACCACGGCCACGATCTTCTCGCGGGCCTCCGGTTGGCGGTTCAGCCAGGCCGGCTCACTGTGCGCCCGCTCCATCCCGGGCATGTAGTGGCGGCAGTCCAGGTAGATCGTCAGCGTTCTTGGCCGGTGCTCCCGGGGAATCCGGGAGAAATACTTGACGATTGCCAGCAGGCCGAGGGCGCCGTTGTCCTGGGTGATGGACGGGCCGTCCGTGTGGTTGACCAGCACGATCTGCTCGTCATCCGGTGTACCGTAGTGGCGGCCGGGGAGATAGGCGATCAGTTGATAGGCCCGGGCCGGTGTCAGCGTTGCCTCGAGCCTGAGCGTCGCTGTCCTGCCGGCCCTGGCATCGGCGATGACTTTGGCACCGTCTTCCCGACCCAGTATCAGCGTCGGTGAGTCATAAAGCGTCGGGACAGGGAACGTGTACAGGCCCCTGGTGCGTTCATAGGCCATGTCATAGACGATGATCGCCCCCGCCGCTTCGCCGTCCCTGGGGATCTCGTCCAGTCGCTGGGCGAGCTGCCACCAGATGTCGAAGGTGAACGTCTCCGCCGGGTCGACGAACTCGTAGGGCGCCTGCAGGGTTTCGGCATCCGTGGCGTATTCGTAGTCATTGAAGGTGTAGTTGACGATGTAATCGTCGTCGTATGGCTTCTGCGGATGGGGCCTGGTCGGAATGACGACGATCTTGCCCCTTATGGATTCCGGCGGATCATCGTGATCGTAGAAGATCAGTTCCGCGGTTACACCATCGGGCCCCGTCGAGCCCGAATAGGCGCCGTAGCTGGCTACGCGCACCGGCTCGCCGTCGGAAACCAGGGACCAGTCGGCAGGTTCGTCGGAAGTGTCCCAGCGCTCGAATTCCCAACTGTTCCTGAGGACGTCGACCGCGCCATAACCCCGCAGCGCCCCTTCCAGGAAGGCCATGTAACGCTGCCACTCCGGGCTGCCGGTCAGGGTCGGGAGATTCGCATTCCTGACCGACGCCCAGGCAAGAGCTTCCGCTGCGGTGACCGTCCACTCCGGCTCGAGGTTCCTGAACTGTTCCGCATGGGGATTCTCGGAGGAGTCGGCACAAGCGCCGAGCGCCACAGTCAAGAAAAGAAACAGCCACCGCACGGCCCGGTTAGGGAGCGCAGACGACAGGCGCGTTATCCCCGCTTTTCGTTGAACGGACATCGGGTCTCCAACCTGTGGGCAGCAAGGCAGTAGTGTACGTGACCTGTCGCGGTTCTGGCATCGGGCCCATGGCGACAGCGTGCTGCGCATGGTGTTCCGATCTCGGCTTGATCCGTGGAGGGGTGCACGCACACCCGCGGCATCCATCCTCTTCACGTTCCATTGCAATTCGCTGCCATGTCATGCCGGGTGGTCCTGACGTCGGCGTTTGCGTATCACGGCATGCCGAATTGCGGTATGCTCCGCAACTGCTAGTTACACGCTTGGGAGGCGTTTATGCGTATCGCTCGATTTGTAGCCGCGGCATTGGCTGTGGCTTGGCTCGCAGCCTGTGGTCAGCCTGCTGACAGCGGCGGCGACGCGGCCGAGGCTCCTGCAGCCGAAGCGCCGATGGAAGCCGCCGGGGCCATGGAAGAGGCTGCTGACGCCGGTATGGAAGAAGCTGCCGATGCCGGTATGGAAGAGGCCGCTGACGCCGGCATGGAAGAAGCTGCCGATGCCGGCATGGAAGAAGCCGCCGATGGTGGCATGGAAGCCATGGACGACTCCGGCATGGATGCCGGCGAAGCCGCTGCAGAAGACGCGGGCGACGCCGAGGAAGCACCTGCCGCCGAAGACGGCGAGGAAGCTGCCGAAGGCTGATCCCTGAACTGCCCCGAACGCGGAATCAGCCCGTTCGGGGCACGTCGCCCCGAGTAAGGATTCAACCAGGAATCGCCGCAGGCCCTGTGGCGCGGAGTCGTATGTTGCGTCCAGAGTCGCGGTGATGTCCGAAAACCCTCCCGTTCCATCCCGTTCCGAATGGCCGTCGCCGCTGTACGGCTGGTATGCGGTGCTGGTATTGCTGGTGGCGTACACCTTTTCGTTCGTTGACCGCCAGATACTCAACCTGCTCGTAACCCCAATCCAGGCGGACCTCGGAATCTCCGACTTTCAGATCGGTCTCCTGCAGGGGCCCGCCTTTGTACTCACCTACGTACTCATGAGCGTGCCCGTCGGCCGCATGGTGGATCGTTTTCACCGCATTTCCATCATGGTCGGCGGTTTGCTGGCCTGGAGCGCCGCAACCATCGCCTGCGGGCTGTCGAGAAGTTTCGGGCAGCTCATGGTGTCCCGCCTGGGGGTTGGCGCGGGCGAGGCAGCGCTCACCCCGGCCGCCTGGTCCGTGCTTTCCGACTGCTTCCCGCCCGAGCGGCTGGCGCGGCCCATCAGCGTCTATCTGATGGGCCCGTACCTCGGCGCCGGGCTGGCCATGATCGCCGGCGCCGAGGTCCTGGACTGGACGGGCGATGCGGACAGCCTGGCCATGCCCTTCATTGGCGAACTCGCCCCCTGGCAGTTCACCTTCGTGGCGGTGGGCCTGCCGGGGCTGCTCATTGCCGCGTTACTGGCCAGCATCCGTGAACCGGCGCGCAAAGGGCGGGCGAGTGCCGTCCGGGATGCGCTGCCGTGGAACCAGGTTATCCGTTACGTCAGGCAGAATGCGCGCATCTACCTCGCCCTGCTGGTTGGCGCTCCCTTCATCATTGTCATCCTGTACGGACTGCAGGGCTGGACGCCCACCATCCTCGTGCGGGTCTACGACTGGGACCTGGCGCAGGCAGGCAGAATATACGGAGTTCTCGCCCTGGTTTCGGGTTCCGGGGGCGTGCTCACCGGGCCCTGGGCGGCCCGGCGCCTGGAAGCGATGGGCTACGGTGACTACCCATTGCGCCTGACCGTGATTTCGGCCGCCGGGGCGGCGGCTGCCCTGGCGCTTCTGCCCTGGCAATCAAACCCTTATGGCGGTCTTGCCTGCGTGGCCCTGGGCAGTTTTTTCGTGACCCTGCCGCTGGCCCTGGTGGCTTCGGCCCTGCAATCGGTGACGCCGAACGAGATGCGAGGCGTGGTGGTGGGCACTTATGTGGTTACGAGCAACGTGATCGGGCTGGCGCTTGGCCCGACACTGGTCGCCGCCTGCACGGACTACCTGTTCAAGGACCCGGCGTACGTCGCCTGGTCGTTGTCGCTGGTATCCGTGAGCGTCGCTCCGGTCGCCATTGGGTTCCTGGCACTGGGCATGAAACCCTACGCGCGACGGATGCGCGACCTGTCGGGCCTGCAGGCGGTTGCCGGCGAGCCCGCCTGACATCCCTGCCACTAGGGGCGACGTACATCCCTGGCCGCTGGAGGCGGCGAACGTCCCTGGCCGCTGGAAGCGGCCAACGGTGACCCTCAGAGCCGTTGGTTGAACTCGACCAGGTTGCCGCTTGGGTCGTGGGTAAAGGCCTGCCGACAGATTCCCGCGATCTCGCGCGGCTCCGAGCAGGTAAACCCGGCATCGGCCAACCGTTCCCGCAGGGCGTCGATGTCGGAAACCCTGAACGCGAAGTGCTGTTCCTTGAGCGGTGGACCCGAATCCATTTCCATGAGGTGCACTTCCTGCTCTCCGGCGCGAAGCCAGGCGCCCCGGAAACCGAAATCCGGGCGGTCGAGCAACTCCATCTCCAGCACCTCCACGTAAAACTTTTCCGCGGCGGCCGTGTCCTTCACGTTGATGGATACGTGGTGTATACCTTCAAGGAACATACGCTACCCGTCTGCAGGATGTTGAACCCCGGGTAGTGTACTCCTTCGGTCGATACGCTGTCCCGGCGACTACTGTCTGAACCGGATTGTCCGCCGGCTACCGCAACCGGTGCAGCCCCGGCACGCCAGCGATTGCAATCAGGTTCCAGTTGACGCACCATCCGCCGCGTGTCGGGCAACAATAAGGAGGTGATCGGTGTATCTATTTATTGAGGGGCGCGGCATCTGACGCGCCCCTTCGCCGGTGAGGGCCCCGTCAAGCGGGGCTCTACCGGCCTTGCTCCCCTGCAGCTTCCCCGCCGAGCACCTCGCTCACCCGCAGTGCCGACTGTTCCATGGTCGTGAGCAGGATGCCGGACTTGTTCAGGTTGTAACCTGTCACGTTCACCGCCCGAATCAGATACCGGGTCACCTCGCCGTTCTCATTGCTGTCCACATCGATGATATTGATACAGCAGTTATCCTGTTCGATGGTTACGCCTTTCTGCCAGGCCAGGCCCAGGACATGATTCAGAATTCTGCGGTTGACGGCGCCGTGCAGTACAAGTAACAGGTGCGACCAGTCGCCCCTGGCGACGATGCGGTCGAATGCCGGAACGACCCTGGCGCCGAAATCGGTGAACTTCTCGCCCCCGAGAAAGCGGCCGTCCGGTCGTTCCGCGGCCGCCCAGGGGTTGGCCACCTCCTGCAGCCAGGCGGCGCTGTTCTCCCGGCCGTAAGCCCGCCCGGCGCCGCGAATCTCCTCGAGCGCTGGCTCCTGCTCCAGGGAGGGCGCCTCCCGGCCAGCGAGAATCAGCCGGGCGGTCTCGACGGTGCGGGGCAGCCCGGAGCAGATTGCACGGTCGAAGGCAACGCTTGCCAGCACCGCTGCCTGCTTGCGCGCCTGCTGCCGGCCGAGTTCCGTCAGCGGCACGCTGCGTGGATCTTCCGTCACCGTTCCATCATCGTGGACGTAGGCGGCTTCGGCGTGACGGAGCAGAAAAATCCTGCGGCGGTTGGGGGGGTCGAACATCGGGCGGAGATTACACGGTTAGCCTGTTGACAGCGCAAGTAATTTAATTAATATATGAATAGTTAAAATATAAATTAAATTGACGGTCACGCTGGATGAAACCGTTCGAAACCTCGCTGCCCATGGTCCTCTATCACACTCTCGATGCCGTCATGCCCCCTTTCAGGGCCATCTTCGCGAGATTCGGCATCACCGAGCAGCAATGGCGCGTCTTGCGGGCGTTGTGGGAGCAGGACGGCAAGCCGCTGCTGGCGTTGGCAGAAAAGACCCTGATCCAGCCCCCAAGCCTGGTCGGGGTGGTTGACCGCCTGCAACGGGACGGGCTGGTCGAGCGGCGGCGTTCCCGGCAGGACAGGCGCGTGGTCAGGGTATGCCTGACCGGCGCCGGCAAGGCGCTCAGGGGCCGGGTGACGCCGCTTGTCGATGCGGCTTACTCGGACCTGGAAAGCACGGTCAGCGAGAGCGAATGGGCGGTATTGCTGGCCACGCTTCGCAAGGTTGCCGCCAACGCCGGGTCGGCGAACGGCGGGTTCGGAGCCGAGGCCGGATTGAACATGGACTGACAACGGTAAGGAAAGGAGTAGACCGATGGCGATCAAGAGCGGTGCGCAGTACCTGGATTCGTTGCGCGACGGGCGCGATGTGTGGATGCACGGCAAGCGGGTGGCAGACGTGACCGGCGAGCCCGGGCTCGCAAGCGGGGCACGGACGCTGGCGGACTTCATCGACAGGCAACGAGACCCGGCGCACGTCGACAAGTTGACGTTTGTCGAGAACGGCGAGCGGT
>JAPOON010000787.1 GCA_026713405.1 Gammaproteobacteria bacterium | reverse complement strand
GCCTGCGCGGCGTGCGCGGCGAGGCGATTCGCGTACGCGCGCCGGAAGTGGAACTGTCCCGGCCCGTGCGTCTGATGCATCCCCGCTACCAGCTCTACGCCGCGCCACGCCCCGGCGGCGAATACGTTATCGGCGCCACCCAGATCGAAAGCGACTCGCTGCAGGGAGTTACGGTGCGCAGCGCCCTGGAACTGCTGTCCGCCGCGTTCGCGCTGCACGCCGGCTTCGCCGAGGCGGAAATAATGGAACTCTGCACCGGGCTCAGGCCAGCCTTCGCGGACAACCTGCCCCGCATCGAATGGGACGGCGGCGTGCTGCGCGTCAACGGGCTCTACCGGCACGGTTTCCTGATTGCCCCGGCCCTGGTCGAACACGTCATTTCGGAGATCGACCAGATTCCATACTCGCGAAAAACGGTTGTCCGATGAGTCGATTTCGCACCCCGTCAACGCTTGCGTCAGCGCCCGGCGCAACGCCCCGTTAGTCATGCACATCTTCTGCAACGGCGACCGGGTGAACCTCGACGTGGAGCGGCTTGCCGAGGCCCTCGAGCGCCTCGGGTACACCGAGCGCCGCGTGGTGGTCGCCGTCAACGAGGCCTTCGTTGCGAAGGAGGAGTGGCCGTCCTACCGGGTGCGCGCCGGCGACCGCCTCGATGTCCTCTCCGCCATCGAGGGAGGGTGAGCATGAGCGAAGCGCCCGTCACGCCCAATGCACCCGAGGGGTGGTCGCTGTACGGGGAGGCTCTCGACAGCCGCCTGCTGCTCGGCACGGCCCGCTATCCGTCCCTCGCCGTCATGACCGAGGCCGTGGCCGCCTCCGGGGCGGATGTGCTGACCCTGGGGTTGCGGCGCCAGTCGCCGGAAAAACTCGCCGGCGGCTCGGTGTGGGACCACATCGCGAAGCTCGGCTGCCGGCTGCTGCCCAACACCGCCGGCTGCCACAGCGCCCGGGAGGCGGTGACCCTCGCCCGCATGAGCCGCGAGATCTTCGATACGGACTGGATCAAGCTGGAGGTCACCGGCGACGACTACAACCTGCAGCCCGACCCTTACGAACTTATCGACGCCACCAGGGAACTGGTAAAGGCGGGCTTCAAGGTATTCGCCTATACCACCGACGACCTGGTGGTCTGCTCGCGCCTTCGCGACCTCGGCTGCGAAGTCATCATGCCCTGGGGCGCGCCAATCGGCACCGGCAAGGGCATCACCGACCCCTATGCGCTGGAGACGCTGCGCGCACGGCTGCCCGATGCGGTGCTCATCGTCGATGCGGGCCTGGGCCTGCCCTCCCATGCTGCCCGGGTGCTGGAAATGGGTTTCGATGGGGTGCTGCTGAACACGGCCGTCGCGCGCGCCGATGACCCGGTGCGCATGGCCGCGGCCTTCGGCGGGGCCGTGGCGGCGGGCCGCCTGGCCTTCGAAGCCGGCGCCATGGCCGAAACCGAGACGGCACACCCCTCGACGCCTGTCGTGGGAACGCCGTTCTGGCAGTCGGATTCCGGGTAGCCCCCGCCCTCAACTGCCCGGCGCGGCCGGGCGCGCGGTTGGCGCCGACACGCGCACCGTAATGAAATCCTCGTCGTGATATTGCCGGTGGCGGACCTCGGACGCATGGTGCCG
>JAPOON010000786.1 GCA_026713405.1 Gammaproteobacteria bacterium | reverse complement strand
TATTGACCGGCGGTGTCGACGCACATGCGCTGGAGCGCCCCAAGCGCTTCTTCGGCGCCGCGCGCAACATCGAGGAAGGCGGCAGCCTCACCATCGTTGCCACTTCGCTGATCGACACGGGCTCGAAGATGGACGAAGTCATCTACGAGGAGTTCAAGGGCACCGGCAACCAGGAACTGCACCTCGAGCGCAAGATCGCCGAGAAGCGCGTCTACCCGGCCATCAATATTCGCCGTTCCGGCACCCGCCGGGAGGAACTGCTGATGGGCGAGGAGGAACTGCAACGCGTGTGGATACTGCGCAAGATCCTGCACGACATGGACGACCTGGTGGCCATCGAGTTTCTCATCGACAAGCTCAAGGACACCAAGACCAACGCCGAGTTTTTCAGCTCGATGCGTGCCCGTTAGGCAAATCGGCCAACAGCCACTTTCCGACAAGCGTAACCGTCTCATCGAGGCACGTTGACGGGAGGCGTTGGCGGCCGCGGAATCTTCCGGACGACGTTGTCCGACTGGCAATCGAGGAAATCGCATGAAAGCAGGACTGGCCTTCGCGAGCAGTATTGGTATCGACGGGGACTCGGCGCTGGAAATCTGCAGGCGCGCCGAGGCAGTGGGTTTCGAATCCGCCTGGGGCGGCGAGCATGTGGTGATGCCCGATTCGATCGCCTCGAAGTATCCGTACAGCCCCGACGGCAAGGTTCCGGCGGAACCCGAAACGCCGATCCCCGATCCCCTGATCTGGCTGGCCTTCGTTGCCGCGGCAGCGCCGACGCTGAAGCTCGGCACCTGCATCCTGATCGTGCCGCAGCGCAATCCGCTGGTGCTCGCCAAGGAATTGGCGACCCTCGACCGGCTGACCGGCGGCCGGGTCGAACTTGGGCTGGGCGTCGGCTGGTTGAAGGAGGAGTTCGAAGCCCTCGGCGTCGCCTGGGAACGCCGGGGGGCCCGCAATGACGAGTACATTGCCGCCATGAAGGCGCTGTGGGCGGGCCCGCACGCTGAGTTCCATGGCGAGTTCGTCGACTTCGAGCCGGTCACCTGCAGCCCGCGGCCGGTCAACGGCACCATTCCGGTGCTTGTAGGCGGCGATACGAATGCCGCCATCGGGCGCGCGGCCCGCATCGCCGACGGCTACTTTCCGGGCGAAGGCGATGCCGAGCGCCTCGGCGCGTTGATCGCCCGGGTGCGCGAGGCCGCCGAAGCCCATGGCCGCGACCCGGACAGCATCGAGATCAACGCGATATTCGGCGCGCAGATGGCCGACCCCGAGGCCGGCGTCGAGCAGATGCGGTCCCTGGGCGTGGGCCGGATCATGATTCCGGCGTTCTTTTTCGCCGGCCCCGGCGGTCTGGACCGCCTGAGCGAGTTCGGCGAGCGCATTGTTCCCTTGACGCGGGGATGAACCAGACGCGGGCCACCACGCCGGCAAGCCTGTCGATCGCTTCGTCCGAGGAACCCCACAGTGCCCAGACGGCGGGCGCCGCCTCGATGTTCGTATCCGTAGAGGGATGGCCGAGCCGGCGTAGCGCCCGCATCTTCGCCTGAACGGAACCGTCGGCACTCGCCGCGCGCACCGGTGTACGATATGTATACTGCGGAGTCCGAGTTGGCACGGGAGGTGGTCATGGCATTCGCAAAGGTCAATGGCGTCAGGCTCTGGTACGAATCGACGGGCGACGGCGCCCCGGTGGTTCACATCCACGGCGCGGGCTTCGGCCATTTCAATTTCGCCACCGCGACGCCGATTGCGTCGAAGTACTTTCGCTGTATCGATTTCGACATGCGGGGCTACGGACAGTCGGATAAACCTATTCAGCCCTACGGCATGGAGGGTTGGGCGGACGATGTGGCCGGCCTCATGGACGCGCTCGACATCGAACGCGCCCACATCCACGGCACGTCAATGGGCGGAATGATCGCCCAGGTTTTCGGCGCCAGGCATGCCGACCGGACGGACCGGCTCGTCATCAACTGCGCGGCCGCGAAGCTCGACCTCGCCGGACGCCTCACCTTCCGGAACTGGATCGATATCTCGGAGGCCTATGGCTGCGGCAGCCGCACGCTGGCTGAGCTCATCGCCGTCCAGGCACTCTCGCGAAAGTTTCTAGACGGACCAGACGGCCCGGGCGCGGTTGACATGATCCAGGACATCCTGGAGCGCTCCAACCGC
>JAPOON010000785.1 GCA_026713405.1 Gammaproteobacteria bacterium | reverse complement strand
ACCCCGCGGCAGGCCAGAATCACGGCACCCGCGGCGATTCCCTCGTCAGCAAGCCGAACGCCGCACACCCGTCCCGCCTTGACGGCCAGGGCCCGGGCGCGGGCGCCGTAGCGAATGTCGACGCCCAGGCGCCCGGCGATGCCCGACAGGCTGTCCACCAGCCCCGGCCCCCCGCCCCAGGCCTCGATGGTGAGCCCGCCCCAGAAACGGACCCGCCCATCCGTGTCGAAAGACTGCCGGCCGTACATCGGCAGGAACCGAACGCCGTGGCCGGCCATCCAGCGCAGGGTGTCGAAACTCTCGTCGATCAGCTTGCCGGCCAGTTCCGGATCTGTGCGGTAACCGGTGATACGCCCCATGTCGTCGTAGAAAGACTCTCGCGGATAGGCGCCGAAGTCGGTGCGCGCAAGCTCCTCCGCGGTGAGTTCCGGTACCAGCGCGCGGATTTCCTCGTTTCCCTCGTAGGCGAACCGCATGCCGCCGGCCGTGAATCGGGAATTGCCGCCGCGCAACTCGAACGGGGCCCGCTCGAGCAAGAGCACCTCCGCGCCCCGTTCCCGGGCGCCGATGGCGGCACAGAGCGCCGCGTTGCCGCCGCCAACGACAATGACTCGCGTCATGACACTGGAAACCTTGAACGGCCTTTGTGTGGACAGATGAGTCGCATTTTCGAAAAACGTCTCCAAGTTGCAGAGCAACTTGATCGCGTCGCCGCCAGGCGACGCGCCCAGGGCCCTCCTTTCTGCTGCGAGCGTCAGTCTGATTGGATTATGATGGCTCGAAGCCGGGAATGCTGCGAGGAAGCACCATGAAAGCCGTAAAGATCATCGGGATTCTGCTGGGTGTCTGGGTTGCGATTGTCGTGATATTCGAATCACTGCTCGGATACATGCAACCCACCTCTCCGGATTCGGTCACCATTACCACCTTCGACTCTGAAGGCAATTCATTCGACCGGGTGCTGTCCGGACTCGAAAGCGGCGGGCAGTTCTACGTGGCGGTGAATCACTGGCCGCGCGCCTGGTATCGAAGGCTGCTGGAGAACCCGGAAGTGCGCATCATGCGCAACGATCAAACCCGGGACTATCTGGCTATCCGAGTTTCGGGGGACGAAGCAGCGCGGGTCGAGCGGGAATATCCGCGGGGGCCCGTGGTCGGCTTCCTCATGGGCTTTGCGCCCCGATACTTCATCAGGCTGGATCCCGTCGACGTCTGATCGCCGGTTCCGCCAAACCTTTTTTGCGCCCGGGTTATTCGCCGGCGGCGGCCTGCCGGAGCGAATCCAGTTGCTGCCGCACTTCCCGGTGCCGCTCCCTGGTAAGGGGGTAGTTCCAGGCCACCAGGGCACAGATGGCCATGCCCACCGCAGGGCCGAAGGCGTAGAGCATGCGCAGCCCGAGAATCGAGTCGGGCGTGTTCCGCACGCCTTCGGATGCCTCATAGCCGACCAACGCCAGCAGCGCAAAGGCGAGCGCCGGGCCGACGGAACTGCCCACCTTGACGATGAACGACCAGACCGCGAAGTACCAGGCTGCCCGGTCTTCGCCGCTCTCCAGCGTGTCGAGGTCGGCGATATCCGCCAGCATCGACGTTGGCACCACCGAGAACGCGGCGCCCAGAAACCCGGTGCAGGCCGTGATGGGCAGCATCCTGTAGAAGTCGCCCGGGCCGAGCAGCATGTACAGGCAGTGAAAGCCCGCGAATCCGAATAGAGCCGCACACCAGGCACGGTGCTTGTTGACCCGCCGCGCGACCCGCAGCCAGAAGGGTACGCCCGCCAGGTTGAATATGAAGAAGACCAGCAACATCAGCAGCACGTGTTCTTCCTGGTGCAGGGCGTCAAGGATGAACAGGGCGACGGTAACCGTGGAAATACCGGAACCCAACTGATTGATCAGGAGGGCGAGCAGCAGGCGCTTGAACGGTCCGTTTTTCGCCATGACCTTGAGTCCCGGGAGCAGGGGAAGCCTCGGGGCCAGGTAATCGGTTCGCTCGGGAACGCCGACGATGGTGGCTCCCACGGTGAGCGGCAACAGGGCGAGCGTCATGATGCCGATGATCAGCAGGTTGTCGGCGATGGTGGCCAATCCCAGCAGAAAGCCCGCCCCTACCGGCACCAGCTTGCTCAGGACATTGGCGGAGAGTCCGATGCCGGAGCGCCAGGCGGTGACGCGGGTACGCTCGTCATAATCGGGCGAGATCTCCGCGCCCAGCGCATAGTAGGGGATGTACAGGAGCGTCCAGCCCAGCCACATGACGATGAGCCAGGTGACCAGGTAGAACGCATCCACCGGTCCCGGGGGAAAGAACAGCTTGTAGACCGCGAGCATGAATACGGGAACGGAAACGGCCATCCACACCCGGCGCCGTCCGAACCGGGAATTCGTGCGGTCCGAGAGCCAGCCGATGAGCGGGTCGGTGACGGCATCGAAGAGCCGCGAGGCCAGCAGCACGGCGCTGGCCGCGGCCATGGTTACGCCAAGGTCGGCGGTGTAGTAGGCCGGAATCAGGGATAGTACGGGGATCGACACCACCTGGATCGGCATGTCGGCAAGCCCGTAGCAGAAGAGCGTACGGCGCGGAATGGACTGGCTGTCAGATTGCTGTGCCACGGGGAGTGCCTTCGCTAGCCGAACCTATTCATGAATGGACGTAGCGAGGTTGGCAAGAGTAGTGAAAACGCTGGGTGGTGCGGACGCGTGCTTTGGCACGTT
>JAPOON010000784.1 GCA_026713405.1 Gammaproteobacteria bacterium | reverse complement strand
GTGGTGGCCTACATCAACACGCTGCTCCGCTGAGGGTTTTCCCCGGTGGGCGGGAGCCTGACAAGCAGGTGCCAAAATGATTGGCCGTAGGAGCAGAGTCGGTGTGTGACACGACACTAGAATCCTTGAGCGGCCTTGATGTGGACAGATGAGTTGCATATTCGAATAACCTCTCCAAGTTGCGGAGCAACTTGATCGCGTCGCTTGGCGACGCGCCTAGTCGTTTGACGCCGAGTGGGGCACTTCGGGCAGGTCTCCTTTCTGGATCAGCTCGATGTAGGTCTCGATCGCAACTTTCTCGATCGCGGGCGTCAGGTGCTCCCAGCGCTTGCCGTGACCCGTGAAGGGTGTATGTCCCTCGATTGAGGCGGTGATGAAGATGGTCAGCAGGCGCACCTGCCCGGGCGACAGGCGCGGATTGATCCTGGCGATCAGGCCGGCGACGATGCGCCGGTAAGATTCGTAGAGGTCTTCAACGTACTGCTGAACCGCCGGTTCGTGGTTGGCCATGGACCAGAGTTCGGGGAACAGAACCGTGGTTTGGGGACTGGTCAGGTCGCGGATCACGAAGGTCAGTACCGCGGTCAACTGTTCTTCCGGCCGGCCCTCCACCTCCGCCATCAGCCGGTCGAACGTGTCGATATAGCCCTCGATGACGTGGACGAGCATGGCCTCCACCAGGACGGGCTTGGTGGGAAAGTAGTACTGCAGGTTGCCCAGCGTCACGCCCGCGGCCTGGGCCACCCGGCGCAGGGAGAACTGGCTGTACCCGTCGCGCATGAGTACCTGTGTCGACTGCTCGAGGATGTGGGCAGCCGTGCGCCGTCCTTTCTTGTGTTTGCCGGTTCTGATGTTCGGGTTGTCGGCGGTCGAGTTCATGAGGATATCCGCTCAGGTACCGAACGAACCGTCGGCGCGACGTGCCCGGTTCAGCCGGGCGGCCGCGCGTTTGAGATGCCCGGGTCCCCGGAGCGTTTCCCGGAGCACCACCTGCCCGGTGCTGTCGAGCACGACCAGGGTCGGCGTGAGCATGACCTGCAGTGCCGCCGCCAGGTCGAGGCCGACGAAGTGGCGTTCCGGATCCAGTGCGTTCTCCGCGGCATGGCGCGCCTGGACATCGACGGGCTCGTTGCCGCCGGCGTAGCAGGTCAGGAGATCGAGGTGTGCGAGCGTGGGCTCGAACACGGGGAGCAGGGCCTTGCAGACCGGGCAGTCCGAACCGATGAACAGGATGGCCAGGCCGCGGCCCTGCGCGAAGTCGGCCAGGGAGGTGGAGGCACCCGTGACGCTGGTGAGGATCAACGCCGACCGGTCGAGGGATTGCCCCTGCCGGAGCCGTTGCGGCGCCACCCCGGCCGGCGCGGTGCGTTCGTGCAGCACGCCGATCTGGCGGGCCAGGGACAGCACCACGGCGCCCAGCGCCAGCACTGCCGCCAACAGCCCGAGATTCGATGCGATCAGCCAGTTCATGGCATGACGAGACGCTGTTGCTTTCTTGGCCGATTGTTCATGCTCGCGCCTCCCGCCGGTCCGATAGCGAAGCCAAACTGTCCCTGCAGGGTAGAGCGGCGCTGATCGATAGCGTGCCGTTCGGCCGGGCCCGCCAGCCGGAGGAAGTGGCCAATGTCATCCGTTACCTCGTCCCCGAGCGCAACTCCTATCTTACTGGAGAGCGCGTATATAGCGACGGCGGCCGGTCGTGGCTTGAGTCAGGCCGCTGCTTCAGAAATTCATCGCCAGGCTGACACCCCACCAACGCGGCTTGTTGTAGTACTGCTCCACCATGCCGAAGACATCCGGCCCGGACAGGTCGAAGGTCTGCACCAGGTGCTGCACATCGCCCAGGTTGTGAACGAACCCGGTGACCGTGAAGCCACCGTTCCCGCTGGTGTAGCTGAGCGAGGCGTTGGTGATCGTGTAGCCGTTCTCCTCGACGGTTTCCAGGCCGGTCAGCGAGAAATAGTGCTTCGACCGGTACAGCGCATCGAACTGCGCGGCCAGTTCACCGCCGGCGAACGGCCAGGCGTAGCGCACCAGCCCGTTCAGGTTCCACTTGGGCGACTGCACCGAGGTGGTCTTCGGCCCGTCGCCCAGGCTCACCTCGATATCGTTGTAGGCCATGCCCAGGATCACGTCCAGCCCGTCAGTGGGCGTTGCCTGCAGCTCCAGCTCGAAGCCGTAGGAGTCGGCGTTGGCGTTGGTGGTGATGGTGTCCAGGCCGATGATCTGGAAGGCCTGGTAGTCCTTGTAGTCGTAGTAGTAGGCGGCGCCGTTGAAGATGGCGAGGCCGCCGGCGAGGCGCGACTTGAAGCCCACCTCGAAGGCATCGAGCTGCTCCGGGTCGTAGCTCATGGTGGCGTCGTCGTAGCCGAGCGGCGGGTTGAGCGGGAACACCGGCGCGTTGTAGCCACCGCCCTTGACGCCCCGGTTCCAGCTTCCGTAGATCATGACGTCCTCGCCGAGGTCGTAGTTCAGCGCGGCGCGCACGGAGAACTCGTCGTCTTCCCGCTCGCCGCTGTAATTGGCAAGCTGTACGAGGATGCTGGGGTTGCCGTTGCGCTGCACGGTGCCCGGTATGAAGTCGACGACGTTGACCACGTAGTTGTGGTCCTTCTCGTCCCGTATCCAGCGGGCGCCGAGGATGCCGGTGAGGTTGTCGCCGAGCCGCCGTTCGATCTGCCCGAAGACCGACCAGGATTCCGTGTTGGTCTCGTAGGGGTTGTCCAGGCCGCTAATGTCCGGCGTGTCGCCGGCCGGGTCTATGAACGGGTCGGTTTCCGCACCGTTGGAGTCGTCCACGGACAGGTCTAGGTAGTAGACGCCGGCAACCCAGTCCATGGTCTCGGTCGAGCCGCTCACGCGTACTTCCTGGGAGAACTGCTCCGCATCGGTGGTGAGGAAGAAATTGAAAAGCGGCACGGGGGAGGCATCGGAATCCTCGATGTAGTCGCGGGTCACCGTGGAGTAGTCGGTGATGGAGGTCAGCGTGAAATTGTCGAAATCCCAGTTGGCGGTGGCCGTGAAACCCCCGGTGACCAGGTCGTTGTGGCCGCCCCGGTCGTAGTCGCCCTCGTAGACATCGCCGTCGTTGTCGATGTAGCCGAGCACCTGGTTCACTTCGTTCGGCGTCAGCACGCCGCTGACATTGGCGCTGACGTGCTCGAAGAAGCCGGTGTCGATGTCCTGCTCCGAGCGGCGGTAGTTCAGCAGCACGTCGAACGAATCCGACGGCTCGAACAGCACCTGCACGCGCCCGGTCCAGTCGTTGGCGTTGTTCAGGCGCTCGTCCAGCAAACGGTTCTTGACGTAGCCGTTGTTGTCGTGGGTAGCCACCGAGACCCGGGCCGAGATGCCCTCGGCCAGGCCGCCGCCGACGGCGCCCTCGAATTTCACCTGGTCGTAGCTGCCGACCGTCAACTGCCCGTAGCCGCTCACCTCCTGTGAGGGCTTGACGGTGACGAAGTGGGCCAGCCCACCGGTGGCGTTGCGGCCGTAGAGGGTGCCCTGGGGGCCGCGCAGCAGTTCCACCCGCTCCATGTCGAACAGCATGAAGCCGCTGCCGGACATCTGGCTGATGTACACCTCGTCGAGATAGATCGCCACCGGGCTCTCGACGTTGGTGGTGAAATCGTTGGCGGCGACGCCGCGCATGGCGATGGCGTAGTTGGCCTCGCCGTTGGGCTGCACGGTATGGACGCCCGGGGCGAGCGCGGTAACCTGCTGGGCATTCGTGTAGCCGAGCTGGCGCATCTGATCGCCCGTCACCGCGCTGATGGCGATGCCCACATCCTGGGCGTTCTGTTCGCGTTTCTGGGCGGTGACCACCACTTCTTCGATGACGGCCGCGTGCAGCGGCAGCGCGAGGACGAGGCCGGCAAAAAGAGATACTGCTATTCGAACCGACATGCTTGCTCTCCTGTCTATTCCCTCTATGAGGCATGAACTGATCCACCTGCATTCTAAAAATAGTACAGTTGACTTGTAAATAGAGAATCGCTATTTTCAAGGGGTTTTTGAGCACGACCGAGGGTGGACAGCCGGGTAGCTGCCCGCCACGTGGTTCGTCGTTCTCAACCATGGCCGGGTGGGCCTGAAAGGGAACTTCAGATGCAGAAATTCCGCCGAATCACGCAACATGCCGCCCTGGTTCTGCTGCTGGCCTGGCCGCTCGCCGCCCAGGCGCAATTGCAGTCGGAACCGGTTCCAAACATCGTCACCCTGTCGGTGCCGTACCCGGAAACCTACGCGATGGTGCACGACTTCGCCTTCGGCAGCCTGATCGATTCGAGCTTCTCGCTGGTGGATATCGAGACGCGGCGCTTCAAGGGCATGCTCAGCGCCGGCCAGTTCGCCACGCTGAACCACTCGGTCGCCCGCGGCGAGTTCTACGTGGGCGAGACCATCCACAGCCGCGGCGTGCGGGGCGAGCGCCAGGATTTCGTCGCCGTCTACGATTTCGCCAACCTGGCACTGCAGGCGGAAATCGAACTGCCGCCGCGGCGCGCCAACACCGTCATCAATCTCGGCAATTCGGCGGTGACCGCCGACGATCGCTTCCTGCTCATCTGGAACCAGAACCCCGGCACCTCGGTGTCGGTCATCGATCTCGACAAGCGCGCGCTGGCAGGGGAGATTCCGGCACCCGGTTGCGCGCTGGTCTATCCCGATGCAGCGGGGGGGTTCGTGATGCTGTGCGGCGACGGCAAGCTGCTTGCGGTGACACTCGACGCTGCCGGCGCCGAGGCGAGCCGGTGGTCGAGCGCAGCGTTCAACGATATCGACAATGACCCGCTTTCCGAAAAGGCTGCCAGCATCGACGGGGTGTGGCACTTCGTGAGCTACGGCGGCGAAGTCCAGCCCATCGACGTGTCCGGGGATACCCCGCGCATTCTCGATCGATGGTGGCTGACCAGCGCGGAAGAACGTGCCGCGAACTGGCGCCCCGCCGGCTGGCACTGGACCGCCGGGCACGACTCCGGCCGGCTCTGGGTGGGCATGACCCCTGACGGATACGAGGGCAGCCACAAGGATCCGGCCCCGGAAGCCTGGCTGTTCGATACCGCTTCAGGGGAGCGCCTGGCGCGTTTTGAACTGCGCGTGCCCGGCTTGAGTTTCGCCGCGACCGAAGGCGAAGAGCCGAAGCTGCTGGCCGTCAACATTGCCGGGCAACTCGACATCTACGACGGCGGCACCGGCGAGTGGCTGCGCACGGTGGGGTCGCTGGGCGAGACGCCGTACATGGTGCACGCCATCCAGTAACTGCGCCGAGGCGGGAGGATCTACGGGATGAAATGGTTGGACCGAATGATCGAGGACCGCTCGCGGAGCGTGGCAAGGCGTACGTCCCGCCGCGGTTTCCTCGGGGGGCTGGGTGCGTTGATGGCCGGCGCCGGCGCCGTGCCGCTCTTGCCCGTGGCCCGGGCAAGCACGGGCGCGGTGGACGATGTGCCGGCACAGCAGACCGGCAACCCCAAAGATCCGGGCGACCCCTCCACCTGCGAATACTGGCGCTATTGCGGCATAGACGGTTTTCTGTGCAGTTGCTGCGGGGGAACCCAGAACGCCTGTCCGCCGGGCACGGAGATGTCTCCAATTACGTGGATCGGCACCTGCCACAACCCGGCCGACGGCAGGAACTACGTGATCTCCTACAACGACTGCTGCGGCAAGAGCAGTTGCGGGCGCTGCCTGTGCAACCGCAACGAGGACGACCGCCCCGTCTATCGCCCCCAGGCGAACAACGACATCAACTGGTGCATGGGCACGCGCTCGACGGTCTACCATTGCTCGACCGCGGTCATCCTGGGCATTGGCCTCGAGGACGCCTGACCGCCTGAACATCCCCTGCCGGGCTTCGGCCCATATGGATGAACAGGAGTTCTGGTCTGGAACCTGCGACCGGCAACCGGGACCGTGTCGGTCAGCACCGGCCTGGCAGCGGGAGGAAGAGGCGCGCGCGCCCGCGGCGATTACGGCGGCAGCAGCGCGACTTTCTGGATGAGTTGCGCCCGGGTCTGCAGTACGTCCCGCAGCGTCATGGTGCGGTATTCGCCCACTTCTTCCGGCGTATAGGGACGGAAGTCCACGGGCAGCTCATCGCGGCTGATTTCGAGGAGCATCCAGTTCAGCAGTGCTGCCAGCCGGGCGTCGTCCAGCGGGGCGTTGGCCGAGCCGGGCACCTGCACCAGGAACTCGCGTCCGCCGGGCACCTTTAGAAAATTGCCTACAAAGCCCTTCATGCGCGGCACGTCTCCGGCGCTGTCGCCGTCGGGCAGGTGGCAGCCCTGGCAATTGAGCATGTAGTCGAAGCGC
>JAPOON010000783.1 GCA_026713405.1 Gammaproteobacteria bacterium | reverse complement strand
TCGCCGAATCCCTGCTCACCGCTGAGCAACGGTTCGGGTCCGAGACGGTCTGGCCCTACTACTACGCGGGCACCATGGGCCTGGTGATGCGCGATGGCATCAACCGCCTGCGTCACGTCAAGCGGTACTCGGGCCAGCACTCGACCATCTGCGTCACCCTGGCGTGGAACGGCTTCATTGCCGGTACCGGAAAACTCGCCGGCAGCGACCCCCGGGAGATGGCGAAGTCGGACCTGGTGGTGATCTGGGGCACCAACGCCGCGGCAACGCAGATCAACGTGATGACCCACGCCCTGGAGGCGAGGCGGCGGCGCAAGGCGCCGATCGTGGTGATCGATACCTATCGCAACGCCACCGCGAAGCAGGCGGACCTGTTCGTGTGCGTGCGCCCGGGAACCGACGGCGCGCTGGCCTGCGCGGTCATGCACGTGCTGTTTCGCGACGGGCATGCCAATCGGCGGTATCTGGAGCGCTACACCGATTGCCCCGGCGAACTCGAGCGGCACCTTGCCGACCGGACGCCGGAGTGGGCGTCCGCCATCACCGGCGTTCCCGTCGAGACCATCGAGACGCTCGCTCGAATGATCGGTACCACCCCGCGCACATACCTGCGCCTCGGTTACGGCTTCTCCCGCCAGCGCAACGGCGCGGTGAACATGCATGCCGCACTTTCCATCGCCGCGGTGACCGGTGCCTGGCTGCACGAAGGCGGCGGCGCCTTTCACAACAACGGCGCGATCTTTCACTGGGACAAGACGCTGATCGAGGGGCTCGATGCCGTCGACCGCTCGATTCGCATTCTCGATCAGTCGCGCATCGGGCCGGTACTCGACGGCGACTCGCGCGATATCGGCGACGGACCGCCGGTCACCGCGCTCTTCATCCAGAACACGAACCCGATGATGGTGGCGCCGGAACACGAGCGGGTGCGCCGGGGATTTGCCCGGGACGACCTCTTCGTGTGCGTGCACGAGCAGTTCATGACCGAAACCGCGGCCATGGCAGACGTCGTGCTGCCGGCAACGATGTTTCTGGAACACGACGACCTGTACCAGGGCGGTGGGCATCAGCACATCGTGATGGGGCCGAAGATTGTCGAACCGCCCGGCGAGTGCCGCTCGAACCACGAGGTGATCTGCGCGCTGGCCCGGCGGCTTGGCGCCCGGCACCCGGGGTTCGGGATGAGCGCCCGGGAAATCGTCGACCGCACCCTGCACACATCGGGATGGGGCGGCATCGACCGGTTGGAGCGGGAACGCTGGATCGACTGCCAGCCGGGCTTTGACGAGGCGCACTACATCGACGGGTTCGCGCACGCCGACGGCCTGTTCCGCTTTGCGCCGGATTGGAAGGCGTTCAGGCCGCCGGGATTCGTTGATGAGGCAGCCGTTTCGTCAATGCCGCGGCTACCCGATCACTGGAACGTCATCGAGGAAGCGACGGCCGAAATGCCATTCCGGCTGGTTACCGCCCCGGCGCGGCACTACCTCAACTCGACCTTCACACAGATGCCTACTTCCGTACGGCGACAACGCCGCCCCAGCGTCATGATGCACCCGAAGGACATTGCTGAACTCGGTGTGCGGGACGGCGCCCGGGTGCGGCTCCGCAACGACCGGGGCAGCCTGCTCATTCCCGTGCAGGCTTTCGATGGGGTGTAGCGGGGCGTGGTCATCGTCGAGAGCATCTGGCCCAACGAGGCCTTCGAGGAGGGCAAGGGCATCAATGTGCTGACGGGTGCGGATGCCGCCGCGCCGGTGGGCGGCGCCCCGTTTCACGACAACCGGATCTGGATTCGGGCCGCCTGATCTCTCCGGTCGGCCGTCGTCGGCATGTGGTGGGCCGGCGGTCTCAAATCCATGCCCCGATCGCCTGTCCGACCTTTACGGACTTGCCGGGCTCGAATGAATCGAGGCGGGCGGAACCGGCCGGGGCACACAGGATCACGGTCGACCCCAGTTGGAATCGCCCGAGCTCGTCGCCCGTGGACAAGACCTGGTTCGGCCGCT
>JAPOON010000782.1 GCA_026713405.1 Gammaproteobacteria bacterium | reverse complement strand
GACCTGTACGACGGCCTGAGAGACGAGATCGTCGAAGGCACCGAGGTCCTGCTGGAGCGCGGCTGGTCGGCCGAGAAGGTTCTGCAGACCGCGCTGGTCGACGGCATGACCATCGTCGGCATCGATTTCCGCGACGGCATCCTGTTCGTGCCCGAAGTGCTGCTGGCCGCCAACGCCATGAAGGGCGGCATGGCGGTGCTGCGCCCGCTGCTCGCGGAAACCGGCGCCAAGCCGGTCGGCAAGATGGTGATCGGCACCGTCAAGGGCGACATCCACGACATCGGCAAGAACCTGGTGAGCATGATGATGGAAGGTGCCGGGTTCGAGGTGATCAACATCGGCATCAACAACCCGGTGGAAAATTTCCTGGAGGCCATCGCCGAGCACCAGCCGGACATTCTCGGCATGTCGGCCCTGCTCACCACCACCATGCCTTACATGAAAGTAGTCATCGACACGCTGGTGGAAAAGGGCATTCGCGACGAGTTGATCGTGCTGGTCGGCGGCGCGCCGCTGAACGAGGAGTTCGGCGCGGCGATCGGCGCCGATGCCTATTGCCGGGATGCGGCCGTCGCGGTGGAGACTGCCACAGCGCTGATCGCCGAAAAGCGAATGGCCGAAGGCTGACACAAGAGTAAGCAAAAGGCTGAGTCACGCGCCCTCGCATAGCGTGTAGACTCAACGCCATGTCTCCGGAAATCTGGACAATTCTCAGCGTGGGTCTCGCTATTGCGGGCCTCACCCTGAACAGCGTGCGCCGTCTGCGGCTGGACCTGACTACCCTTGTGAATCGGCTCGATGAGCGCATGGGCCGCGAGAAGCAGGAACTGGACGGGCGCATGGACCGCGACAAGCAGGAACTGAACGGGCGCATGGACCGCGACACACAGGAACTGAACGGGCGCATGGACCGCGACACACAGGAACTGAACGGGCGCATGGACCGCCAAACGGAAGAACTGAACCTGCGCATGGACCGCGACAAGAAGGAACAGCACGAGCGGTTCGCCCGCATAGAGAGCGGGCAAGGCGACCTCCGTGAGCGCATGGCTCACCTGGAGGGCTTGTTGGAAGGCCTGCGCGCGGCCATCACCCGCAATCAGGCGGCCTGACCAATCCCAGGGGTGGGTCAGCAGCGGATACGGCTATTGTCCGGATCGTACATGGGTCGCAGCGATGCCTCGGCCGGAACGCGCATCCCTGCCACCTCGATCTCGCAAGTACCGGCGCCTGCCCCCGCAAGGTCGCCCACTCGTGACCTGTCCACATAGCCGAGGCCGATGCTCCCGCCCAGGCTGTGGCCATAGTTGCCGGACCTGATGTAACCCACGATCTCGTCCCGATACCAGATCGGCTCGTTGTGATAAAGCAGCGGCTCCGGGTCGCAGAGCCTGAACTGCAGGAGGCGCCTGGGAATACCGCGTTCCTTCTGCCTGAGCAGTGCCTCGCGGCCAATGAAGCCGCCGGGCTTGTCGAACTTGACGGCGAATCCCAGGCCCGCTTCAAGCGGTGAGTCCTCGTCGGTGATGTCGTGGCCCCAGTGGCGGTAAGCCTTCTCGATGCGGAGCGAGTCGAGGGCGTGGTAGCCGGCATGCGCCAGGCCGAACGCTTCGCCGGCGTCGAGAATCCGTTCGTATACGCCCACCGTGAACTCGGCCGGTATGTAGAGTTCCCAACCGAGTTCTCCCACATAGGTGATGCGCGATGCCCTGACCAGCCCGTAACCCAGTTCGATCTCCCGGCTGGTCGCGAAGCGGAACGCCTCGTTGGACAGGTCCGCCGGCGTCAGCGATTGCAGCAGTTCCCGGGAACGCGGCCCCATCAGGGAAATCACGCCCATCGCCGAGGTCACATTGGTGAGTACGCAATGCGCATCTCCCGGGACGTGCGCCCTGAGCCAGTGAAAGTCCTTTACCTCGGTCGCGGCAGCGGTCACGACCAGGAAGCTGTTTTCCGAGAGGCGCGTGACGGTGAGGTCCGCCTCGATGCCGCCGCGCTCGTTCAGCCACTGCGTATAGACCATGCGGCCCGGCCGCACGTCGACGTCGTTGGTGCAGACCCGGTTGAGCACCGTAACCGCATCCCGGCCTTCCAGGCGGAACTTGGCGAACGACGACTGATCGAAAAGGCCGACGTTTTCGCGCACCGCCCGGTGTTCCGCGGCTGAGCAGTCGAACCAGTTCTGGCGCCCGTAGCTGTACTCGTAGCTGGCCGGCATGCCTCCTCGGGCGTACCAGTTCGGCCGCTCCCATCCGGCAAGCTCGCCGTGGCAGGCGCCGGCGGCGCGAAGGCGGTCGTGCAGCGGCGACCGGCGCACGCCCCGGGCGGTCTCGAACTGGCGGTAGGGAAAGTGGGTGGCATAGAGGAGGCCCAGGCTCTCGGACACCCGTTCGCGCAGGTATTTCCGATTGCGCTGGAAGGGCAGGTTGCGCCGGATGTCGACTTCCCAGAGATCGGCCGGCGGGTGCCCGTCAAGGATCCACTCCGAGACGACCTTGCCGATGCCCCCCGCGGACTGGAGCCCGATGGAGTTCAGCCCCGCCGCTACAAAGCAGTTGGCATACTCGGGCGCCTGCCCGATGTGGTAACGCACGTCCGGGGTGAAGCTCTCCGGCCCACAGAAGAACTTCTGGATACCGGCGTGCTCCAGGGCCGGCATGCGCGTCATGGCGCCGTGCAGGATGGGCTCGAAATGATCGAAACTGCCGGCGATCTCGTCAAACGAGAAGTCCTCCGGGATACCGTCCACGCCCCAGGGGCGGGCGTTGGGCTCGAAAGCACCGACGAGCAGCTTGCCCGCATCGTACTTGTAGTAAGTGCATGCATCGTAGTCCCGCACGACGGGCAGGCTCGCATCCAGCCCCTCGACGGATTCGAACAGGGCATAGTAGTGCTCGCAGGCGTGCAGCGGCACGTTGACGCCGATGGAGGCGGCCAGGTCGCGGGTCCACATGCCGGTGCAGATCACCACGCAGTCGGCATCGACCTCCCCCTGCTCCGTGGTGACGCCGGCTACGCGGCCCTGAGCGGTCCTTATCGCGGTTACCGGCACATGCTCGACAATGCGGGCGCCGGCGGCGCGGGCGCCCTTGGCCAGTGCCTGCGTGATGTCCACGGCGTTCGCATATCCGTCGGTGGGAATGTGTATGCCGCCGAGCACGTCGCCGGTGTTGAGCAGCGGTATGCGCTCCTTGATGGACTGCGGCGTGACCACGTCGACCTGCAGCCCGAACACCCTGGCCATGGAAGCGCTGCGCTTGAGTTCCTCCAGTCGCTCCGGGTCGGTCGCGATGGAGAAGGACCCGCATCGGCGGTAACCCGTTGCCTGCCCGGTTTCGCCCTCCAGCCGGTCATACAGCTCCCGGGTGTACCGGGCCAGGTTCGTCATGTTGATCGAAGGACGCAGTTGCCCGATGAGGCCGGCGGCATGCCAGGTGGTGCCGGAGGTGATCTGCCGGCGCTCGAGCAGCAGCACGTCGGATTGCCCCGAGCGCGCGAGATGGTAGGCGATCGAGCAGCCGATCACGCCACCGCCGATGACGATCACATCCGCGCGGCGCGGCAATTCAGGTGTCCTGGATTCCAATTTCGATGTCTTTCATGGAACAATTCTCGAACGGGTCCTTGAGTTCACGTCGCTGTAGCCGGCACCAGGGCCAAGTCGAAGCGTTTGGCCTGACGCTGCAGGTTCGCAACCATGCGATCGCGGCGTTCTGTTTCCCACGCAGCCAGGTC
>JAPOON010000781.1 GCA_026713405.1 Gammaproteobacteria bacterium | reverse complement strand
GGTCCATGACCTCCCGCAGGCGGGCGTCCATGATCAGCTATGCGCAGGCCCTGGAGACCATCCTTTGCAACCTGCCGAAGGTGCCGCGGCAGGAGCGGTTGCCGCTGACCGCGGCCTGTCAGCGCATATTGAGCCGGGCCGTTGCAGCACCGCATGACATGCCGCCGTTCGATCAATCCCTGATGGATGGCTTCGCGTTGCGTAGCCGCGACACCCGTGAGGCCGCTCCCGGGCAACCGGTGCGTCTGACCCTGGGGGCGACGCTCACGGCGGGGGAATTCCTGGAACAGCCGCTGCTGCCGCGACAGGCGGGGCGCATCATGACCGGGGCGCCCATCCCGCCTGGCGCCGATGCGGTCGTCAAGATGGAAGACAGCGCCGCCGACAGCGGCAGGCTGGTCGTCCACAGGCCGCTTGACCGGTGGGTGAACGTGCAGCGGCGGGGCCGCGAAATCCGCCGTCGAACGGTTGTGCTGCGCCCCGGAGAAGGTCTGACGCCGCAGCGCATCGGCACGGCGCTGGCCCTTGGCCTCGCCGATGTCGATGTTGCACAACGCCCGCGGGTGGCCCTGGTAGCGCCCGGCGACGAATTATTACCGCCCGGTGCCCCCTTGCAGCCCGCCATGAAGTGGTGCAGCAACCTTTACGCGCTGCAGCTTCGAGCACGGGAACTGGGCTGTGCCGGCATCAATCTCGGTATCGTGCCGGACACCCTCGAGAGCCTGACGGAAGCCCTGCGGGGCGGGTTGGAAAACGATCTCGTCATCATTCTCGGTGCCTCGGGCCGCGGCCAGCACGACTTTGCCGCGCGGGCCATGGAGGCCGTCGGGGCCGAACTCCTGTTCCGCGGTGTTGCCGCCAATCCCGGCCGCGGGGTCACTGTCGCGCGCCACGAGCAGACGCTGATCGTGGGTCTGCCCGGCTCCCCGTGGGGATCCTTTGTCGGCTTCGAAGCTTTCGTGCGGCCCGCCATCCGAAGGCTGCTGGGGCAGCCGCCGTTTCCACGCCGCCTCACCGCCGCCGTCAAGGCCGCGGTGAGGGTGCGGCCCGGGGCAACCCACTTTTTCCCCTGCCGGTTGCAGGCCGTTTCCGAAGGCTGGGAGGCCACGCTTCTCGGCGACCTACTGGACCTGTCGCGAGCCGATTCACAGCCCCTGGGATTGCTCGTCATGCCGCCATATCGACGGCTCCTGAGGGCGGGTTCAAGGGCCTCGATTTGGCCGCTCGCAATGGATTGACGCGGCCTTTAATGCAACTTGCAAATTAACGCTTGCAGAACCGAATGGATGCTATATATTCTTGTTGAGCAGGAGGAATTATCCACCCTGTCCCGAATGCTCCGGGCCCGCGCGGCGTCTCCACGCAGTGCTTGTTAAATATTGATATATAAAGGAATACGTCTGTGAACGAAGCAGCCGTTCCGTCCGGAATTTTGACCGATAAGACGCAACAACAAGCTGCGAGGTCAACCCCGGCCAACGGGAACGACGGCTTGGTGATGCAGCGCTTTTTCACCCGTCCCGATGAGCACCCCTACGACGCCGTGAAGTGGGAATATCGTCAAGCCCTGATTGCCGGCGAGAACGGTCGGGCGGTCTTCGAACAACGCGACGTGGAGTTCCCTGAAAACTGGTCGCAACTGGCCACCAACGTGGTGGCCTCGAAGTACTTCCGCGGGCCCCTCGATTCCCCCCGGCGGGAACGCTCGGTGCGTCAGTTGTTGGACCGCGTTGTCCGCACCATCACCGACTGGGGCGAAGTCGATGGGTACTTTGCCGGCAGGGAAGACGCGAATATTTTCGCGGCAGAGCTGACGCACGTCCTGCTGCACCAGAAGGCGTCGTTCAACTCGCCGGTGTGGTTCAACATCGGGGTGGAAAATACCCCGCAGCAGGCCAGCGCGTGCTTCATTATCTCGGTTGACGACGACATGGACCGCATTCTGGACTGGTACCGGCAGGAAGGCGTGATATTCAAGGGCGGTTCCGGGTCGGGGGTCAACCTTTCCCGCCTGCGCGCCACGGGCGAGCCCCTGTCGGGCGGCGGCACGGCCTCCGGTCCGCTCTCCTTCATGCGCGCTGCCGACGCCTCGGCCGGCGCCCTCAAGTCGGGCGGCACGACGCGCAGAAGCGCCAAGATGGTGCTGCTTGACGCCGACCACCCCGACATCGAGGCCTTCATCCGCTGCAAGGCGATCGAGGAAAAAAAGGCCCACGCCCTCATCGACGCCGGCTACGATGCT